>NZ_JAODYT010000100.1:0-11320 GCF_029834875.1 Pseudomonas sp. GD04158
GCTACGAGGACATGGTCAACGGCGGCCGCACCGCCTTCGTCAGCGCGCCGCTGCTGACCTCGCTGGAGGGCGGCGTGCCGCTGCTGGTGGACGGCCAGGTGATCGGCGCGGTGGGCGTGTCCGGGGTCAAGGCCGAACAGGACGCGCAGGTGGCCAGGGCGGGGATCGCAGTGCTGTAAGCAGCACGCAGCGTTTTCGCCCTCTCCCGCTTGCAGGAGAGGGGCGAGGGGACTGATCGAGGCAAGACGACATTCATAGGCATCCCAGGCAAGCGGATGCAGACAGGAGAACAGCAAAATGACCGAACGCGTGCAATGTCAGCGCCTGCAGGTAGCCGCCGAGCTCAAGCAGTTCATCGAAAGCGAGGTGCTGCCCGGCAGCGGCGTCGAGGCGGCGGCCTTCTGGAGCGGTTTCGATGCGTTGGTACATGACCTGGCGCCGCGCAATCGCGCCCTGCTGGCCGAGCGCGAACGCCTGCAGGCCGAACTCGATGCCTGGCATCGCGCCCATCCCGGCCCGATCACCGACATGAGCGCCTACCGCGCCTTCCTCGAATCCATCGGCTACCTGCTGCCGCAGCCGGAGAAGGTCAAGGTCAGCACTGCCAATGTCGACAGCGAGATCGCCAGCCAGGCCGGCCCGCAACTGGTGGTGCCGGTGATGAACGCACGTTACGCACTGAACGCCGCCAACGCGCGCTGGGGCTCGCTGTACGACGCCCTGTACGGCACCGATGCGATCAGCGAAGAGGGTGGCGCCAGCAAGGGGCCGGGCTACAACGAAGTGCGCGGCGCCAAGGTGATCGCCTTCGCCCGCGCCTTTCTCGACCAGGCCGCGCCGCTGGCCCAGGGCTCGCACGCCGACGCCAGCGCCTATGCCGTGGTCGCCGGCCAGCTGCAGGTAACCCTCAGCAGCGGCGCGCAGACTTCCCTGGCGCAGCCGGAGAAGTTCGTCGGTTTCCAGGGCGAGGCCGCCGCGCCCAGCGCCGTGCTGCTGAAGAACAACGGCCTGCACGTCGAGATCCAGATCGACCCGGCCAGCCCCATCGGCCGCACCGACGCCGCCGGCGTGAAGGACCTGCTGATGGAAGCGGCGCTGTCCACCATCATGGACTGCGAAGACTCGGTGGCGGCCGTCGATGCCGCCGACAAGGTGCTGGTCTACCGCAACTGGCTGGGCCTGATGAAGGGTGACCTGGCCGAGGAGCTGGACAAGGGCGGCAAGCGCATCACCCGGCGTCTCAACGCCGATCGCGTCTACACCGCCGCCGACGGCAGCGAACTGACTCTGCACGGCCGCTCGCTGCTGTTCGTGCGCAACGTCGGCCACCTGATGAGCAACCCGGCGATTCTCGATGGCGAAGGCTTCGAGATTCCGGAAGGCATTATGGATGCGGTGGTCACCAGCCTGATCGCCCTGCACGACCTCAAGCGCCGCGGCAACTCGCGCACCGGCAGCGTCTATATCGTCAAACCGAAGATGCACGGGCCGTTCGAAGTGGCCTTCGCCAACGAGCTGTTCGGTCGCGTCGAACAGCTGCTGGGCATGCCGGCCAATACCCTGAAGATGGGCATCATGGACGAGGAGCGGCGCACCAGCGTCAACCTCAAGGCCTGCATCGAGGCCGCCAGCGCGCGGGTGGCCTTTATCAACACCGGCTTTCTCGACCGCACCGGCGACGAGATGCACACGGCCATGGAAGCCGGCGCCATGCTGCGCAAGGGCGACATGAAATCCAGCGCCTGGATCGCCGCCTACGAGCGCAACAACGTGCTGGTCGGTCTGGCCTGCGGGCTGCGCGGCAAGGCGCAGATCGGCAAGGGCATGTGGGCCATGCCGGATCTGATGGCGGCCATGCTCGAGCAGAAGGTCGGCCATCCGAAAGCCGGCGCCAATACCGCCTGGGTGCCGTCGCCCACCGCCGCCGTACTGCATGCCCTGCACTACCACCAGGTGGATGTGCAGGCGGTGCAGGGCGAGCTGGAGCGGATCGACCTGGCCAGCCAGCGCGACAGCCTGCTGGGTGACCTGCTCAGCGTACCGGTCAGCGCCGAACGGCCGTGGAGCGCCAGCGATATCCAGCAGGAGCTGGACAACAACTGCCAGGGCATCCTCGGTTACGTGGTGCGCTGGGTCGAGCAGGGCGTCGGCTGCTCCAAGGTGCCGGACATTCACAACGTCGGCCTGATGGAAGACCGCGCCACCCTGCGCATCTCGGCTCAGCACATCGCCAACTGGCTGCACCACGGTGTGGTCAGCGAGGCCCAGGTGCGCGGGACGCTGCAGCGCATGGCGCAGGTGGTGGACGGGCAGAACGCCGGCGATCCGGCCTACCGGCCGATGGCGCCGAACTTCGAGCAATCCCACGCCTTCCGCGCCGCCTGCGACCTGGTGTTCAAGGGTCGCGAGCAGCCGTCCGGTTACACCGAGCCGCTGCTGCATGCCTGGCGGCTGCGCTTCAAAGAGGAGGTTTGAGCATCTCAGCGAAGCTGTAGGAGCGGCGCCCCGCCGCGAAGGTGGAGAAAAGCTTCGCCCCGGGGCGGGGCTCCTACACAAGGGGGTTAACAACCGTGGATGGCTCTTGACGCCTCCACGGAGCAGTAGCAAGCCCTGACGGTTCCGGCCGTCGGGGCTTTCGAGCATGAGCGCGGTGGTGGGCGATCCCTGCCGCCGCGGCTCGCGGGAGGGGCGGTGCCGTGGCGCCCGGCCCTTCCAGATGCGTGGCGCCGGGTAGCCCCGGAAAACTGTGGTTCACAAGAAAAAGAAGGAACCAACCCATGAGTCAAACGCTGCTGTCCATCCTGGCCTTCGTGCCGCTGGTGCTGGCGGGGGTACTGCTGATCGGCTTTCGCTGGCCGGCCAAGTACGCGATGCCGCTGGTGTTCGTCCTCACCGCCCTGATCGGCCTGCTGGCCTGGGACATGTCCCTCAACCGGGTCATCGCCTCCAGTCTGCAGGGGCTGATCCTCACCGCCTCGATCCTGTGGATCATCTTCGGCGCCATCCTGCTGCTCAACACCCTCAAGCATTCCGGTGGCATCGCGGCGATTCGCCGGGGCTTCTCCAACATCAGCCCTGATCGCCGCGTGCAGGCGCTGATCGTCGCCTGGCTGTTCGGCTGCTTCATCGAGGGCGCCTCCGGTTTCGGCACCCCGGCCGCCGTGGCCGCGCCGCTGCTGGTAGCCCTGGGCTTCCCGGCCCTGGCCGCGGTGGTACTGGGCATGATGGTGCAGTCCACCCCGGTGTCCTTCGGGGCGGTGGGTACGCCGATCCTGGTGGGCGTCGGCGCCGGCCTGGACAGAACCGGCATCACCGAACAACTGGTGGCCACCGGCAGCACCTGGGAAACCTTCTTCCACCTGATCTATTCGCGGGTGGCCATCACCCACGGCCTGATCGGCCTGCTGATGCCGCTGATCATGGTGATGATCATGACGCGCTTCTTCGGCCGCAATCAGAGCTGGAAGGAAGGCCTGGCAGTGGCGCCCTTCGCCATCTTCACCGCCTTCGCCTTCTCCCTGCCGTACATGGCCGCCGGCGTGTTCCTCGGCCCGGAGTTCCCCTCGATGATCGGCGCCCTGGTCGGCCTGGCCATCGTGGTGCCGGCGGCCAAGGCCGGCTTCCTGCTGCCGAAGGAAACCTGGGACTTCGCCGATCCCAAGGACTGGCCGTCCGACTGGATGGGCAAGATCGAGATGAAGCTGGACGAGGTCGCCGGCAAGACGCCGATCTCGGTGCCCATGGCCTGGGCGCCCTACCTGCTGCTGGCGGTGTTTCTGGTCATCTCGCGGACCTTCCCGCAAGTGAAAGCGGCGCTGATGAGCCTGAGCTTCGGCTGGAAGGACATCCTCGGCGAGACCGGCGTGTCCGGCACCATCGAGCCGCTGTACCTGCCGGGGGGCATCCTGTGCATGGTGGTGCTGGTGACCTTCTTCCTGCATCGCATGCGTCTGTCCGAGCTCAAGGCGGCAGTGGGCGAGTCGAGCAAGACCCTGCTCGGCGCCGGCTTCGTGCTGATCTTCACCATTCCCATGGTGCGCATCCTGATCAACTCGGGGGTCAACGGCGCCGAACTGGTGTCGATGCCGGTGGCCATGGCGCAACTGGTGGCCGATAGCGTCGGCGGCATCTACCCGTTCTTCGCCCCGGCCGTGGGCGGCCTCGGCGCCTTCATCGCCGGCTCCAACACGGTGTCCAACCTGATGCTGTCGCAGTTCCAGTTCAACGCGGCGCAGCTGCTTGGCGTGTCCGGGGCGATGATGGTGGCGCTGCAGTCGGTCGGCGCGGCGGCGGGCAACATGATCGCCATCCACAACGTGGTGGCGGCCTCGGCGACCGTCGGTCTGCTCGGGCGCGAGGGCATCACCCTGCGCAAGACCATCCTGCCGACGCTCTACTACCTGGCCATGGCCGGCGCCATCGCCCTGTTCGCCATGTACGTGATGGGGATCGGCGATCCGCTGCTGGCCAGCCGATAGGGGACGCGCGACCCGACTTTGGTTGGCCCCTGGCGGGCGGCGTTTGCCGTCCGCCAGCTTGGCGCATCCGTGCAATTGCGGTAGCGTGCCGGCACCGTGAGTTTCACCGAGGTCGATATGAAGAAGTGGCAATGCGTGGTCTGTGGACTGATTTACGACGAGAGCCAGGGTTGGCCGGATGACGGCATCGCCCCCGGCACCCGCTGGGAAGACGTGCCGGAAGACTGGCTGTGCCCCGATTGCGGCGTCGGCAAGATGGATTTCGAGATGATCGAGATCGGCTGATCAGGCCTGGTATTCGAATAAACGGCGACCCGAGGGTCGCCGTTTTTGTTTGCGCGACGTCCCGTAGGGTGCGCCACGCGCACCACGAGTCGCCAACACAACAGCCGGTGCGCACAGCGCACCCTACGCAGGACAGCCCGTACCAGCGAGGCAGGCGCACAGGTGCAGAAAAAATCGCCAACGTCATTTAAGCAGCGCCAAAAGCCGGTCGCCCTTCACTTACAGCAGGCAATCACAGCCAGCTTCACTCAAGCGCTCACGCACGAAGGAATACTCAAATGGCTCTGTCGATTCATACCAACTACTCCTCGCTGATCACCCAGACCAACCTGTCCAAGACCAACAACGCCCTGGGCACCAACCAGCAGCGTCTGGGCACCGGTTTCCGCATCAACTCCGCTGCCGACGACGCCGCCGGCCTGCAGATCGCCACCCGCCTCAACGCCCAGTCGCGTGGTATGGACGTCGCCATCCGCAACACCAGCGACTCCATCTCCCTGCTGCAGACCGCCGAAGGCGCGCTGACCGAGATGACCGACATCGTCCAGCGCATGAAGGACCTGGCCACCCAGGCCGCCAACGCCACCGCCAGCGAGAAGGACCGCGACGCCCTGCAGGCCGAGTACGACCAGCTGGGTCAGGAGCTGGGCAACATCGTCAAGAACACCAAGTACGCCGGCGAAGGCCTGTTCAGTGACGGCACCGCCACCGACGGTACCGGTGGCAAGTTCGGCGCCGCCATGGACTTCCAGATCGGCGCCAGCGCCGCCGAGACCCTGACCCTGGACGTGAGCACCTCCCTGGGTGACCTGGCCACCGCTCTGGACGGCCTGTCCGCCCAGTTCGCCACTCCGGACAGCACCACTCCGGGCACCGAGATCGCCGGCGCCGACACCACTGCCGCCAACGGCATGATCGACACCCTGAGCGACGCCCTGGACTCCATCGGCTCCCTGCGCGCCCAGTTCGGTGCCAACATCAACCGCCTGAACCACACCGCCAACAACCTGAGCAACATGAAGGACAACACCGACATGGCCAAGGGTCGCATCATGGATGCCGACTTCGCCAAGGAAAGCGCCAACATGAGCAAGAACTCCATGCTGCTGCAGTCGGGCATCTCCATGCTCAAGCAAGCCGGCCAGATGCCGGGCATGGTCATGTCCCTGCTGGGCTGATCCCGCGTCATCCGGGCGCAACGGACTGCGCCACCCCTCCAGACGCCCCGCACCCGCGGGGCGTCGTCGTTTCCCGCCCCGCCAGCCGTTGCTATCGGCTGTCATCTCGCGCCGGCAAGATGGCCAAGGTGCGGCGAATCCATCGCTTTCCGCTACACAATGGCTAGTATTTAGCCATCGCCAGTGTGAATCGGACGCCGTCCAGGCCAGGCCGCCGCTGGCACAAGACTTGCCAATTGCAATTTCCTGACGCCAGAATGCCGACCGTTTATCGCCCCAGGATTTGCTCTGGCAAATGCCGCTCGTCTCAAGGACTGCATGAACTCCAGCCCCGAAACAACGGCCGCCGAGCCGGAAAGCAGCATCGCCTGCCTGATCATCAAGACCGGGCGCAACGACTGCTACGCGCACTTCTATCCAGCGCTGTACCAGTTGACCCTGGTTCGCAGTGGCATCGAGGAGAAGATCGACCTCGGCTACTCCGGCAGCCGTCTGCTCGAGCGGCTGGTCCGGGAACCCGGCGAGGTGGTTGCGCGCGAGGAGCTGATGAGCCATGCCTGGGCCGACCGGGTGGTGGGCCAGGGCAGCCTCAACCAGCAGATCTACACCCTGCGCCAGATACTGGGTGACGAAAAGAGTCGCGAAATCATCCAGACCCTGCCGCGCCGCGGCTACCTGCTCAACCCCAGCTACCTGGTCTATCCGCCGAGCATCGACGACATCGGCGCGGTTCAGGAGGCCGACGCCCCCGGCACGCCGCCAAACTTCCTGCATCGGCACAGCCGCCGTCGCACCTCCTGGCTGGTGCTGCTGAGTGCGCTGGGCCTGATGGCCGTGGGGCTGTTCGTCGCGCTCTACCAGTTCAGCCTGCCCGCCCGCCTGCACAGCAGCGAGCTGAATCTGGGCCAGATCAGTCTGCTCTACGTGGATCAGGACGCGCAGCGTCTGCAGCAACTGATCCTGCAGACCCACGGGCTGGCCAGCCGCCTGTCCGAGCTGAGCGCGGCACCGGCCGAGCTGATCATCGGCAACAGCGGCGGCTTCTTCGAAGTGCTGTGCATGCAGCCGGGCGGCGGTGCCCGTTCGCTGATGTTCCATGAGAGCCAGCTGGCTCATCTCGCCGACGATCAACTGAACCGGTGCCTGCCATGAGCCAGTATCCGCAACGCGGCCTGAGCCGCCGCTGGCTGCTGGCGGCCCTGGCCAGCAGCCTGGGTCTGCTGCTGGGCATTCTTAGCCTGTGGCTGAACTTCAAATCCAGTGCCGAGCTCGACGGCCGCTACCACTCCACCGGTCAGGTGCAGCTGAGCAATGGCCAGGTACTCGACCTGAGCCACAATCTGCAGGTGCAGGACGGACGCTTCTACGCCATGACCCGTCAGGGCGACAGCATCCTCGAGACCTCGGGCGAGGTGGAGTACGGTTTCCTCGGCAACTACCGCCTGCGCGTCGAGGACGGCAAGCTGACCGGCCTGTCCAGCGAGGCCGACGACGAGCTGGTGTTCAATCTGCTGTACGGCCGACACAAGGGCTCGACCATCCGCCTGGTGACCTTCCGCAATTGCCTCTACGGCGTGGAAACCCGCCAGGTCTACTGCCCGACGCGGATCCGTCAGTAGGGAGCTCCGGACCGAGGACGCCCGGTGCGCACGGCGCCCCCTACGGCCGCCGTCTCGTAGGGCGCGCCGTGCGCACCAATTTCCCTACGATCCCGGCGCGTTGAACTGCGCGCCGCCTTCGCGATAGTCCACCCGCACCTGGGCATCGCCGAACAGCTCGCGGTACAGGCCTTCGGCCTGGCTGGTCAGCAGCAGCAGTTCGATGCGGCGGTTGGCGCCGTTCTGCGGATCGCTCGGCAACAGCGGCATGCCATCGGCCTGGGCGGTCACCTGGAGCACGGCGGAGGTGGGCAGGCCGGCCTCGACCAGCACGTTGCGCGCGCGCAGGGCACGGTCGCCGGACAGATTCCAGTTGTTGTAGCCGCCAACCACACCGCGATAGGGCGTGGAATCGGTGTGCCCGCTGATGATCAGGTGGTTGTCCACCTTGGCCAGAATGCCGGCCAGGCGCTGCAGCAGTTTCTCGAAGTGCGGATCCAGACGCGCGCTGCCACGACTGAACATGAAGCGCTGGGCGTCGTCCTTGATCAGGATGCGCAGACCCTGCGGTACCACCTGCACCTCGATATTGGCTTCGGCGTCCAGCTGCAGCGCCAGCTGCTCCAGCAACTCGGCGAGTTCCTGCATCTGGCCCGGTTCGGCGTAGTGAGGGCGGCGCGGCTCACCCGGCTGGCCTTCGCCGAGGGTGGCACCGGGATCCTCCTGCGGCGTACGCGCCTGGTTGTCGCGGTCCTTGCGCGGGCTGACCTGCACCGGTACGCCATCGAGATCCAGCGGCGTGCGGCTGCTGCCGTCGAAGATGCCGGCACCGCCCTCGACCAGGGGATTGGTCAGCTGGTCGGCATCGGCGCGGCTCTGCTGCTGGTTCTGCGGCTGGATGATCCACAGCACCATGAACAACGCCATCATGGCCATGGTGAAATCGGCGAAGGCCACTTTCCAGGCACCGCCATGCTCGTCGTGGCCGCCCTTCTTGCTGCGCCGCTTGACGATGATCTCGTGTTCTTCGCCGCCACGCTTTCTCATGCCGCGTCCCTTTCATCCTCGTAGCGGTTGACCCAGGTCTCCAGCTGCTTGAATGCGGGTTTGACGTCCTGCTCGATCAGCTTGCGCCCGGCATCCACCGCCAGCAGCGTGGGCTTGCCGGCAACGTGGGCGACCAGGGTGGTGCGCACGCATTCGAGCGCCGACAGCTCGGTCTTGATGCGCTGGCTCATGGCGTTGGACAGCGGCTCCATCACGCAGTAGCACATGAAGATGCCGAGGAAGGTGCCGACCAGCGCGGCCGCCACGTGGGCGCCGATCTCGGCCACCGAACCGCCGATGTTGCCCATGGTGATGATGATGCCCATGATCGCCGCGAGGATGCCGAAGCCCGGCATGGCCTCACCGATCTTGTGCAGCGAGCGCGACGGCTGCAGCAGGATGTGCTCCATGGCTTCGAGCTCCTGCTCGAGAAAGCCTTCCAGTTCGTGAGCGCTGATCTTGCCCATGGCCATCAGCCGGAAGTTGTCGGCGATGAAGGCCATCAGGTTCTTCTCCTGACGGATCAGCGGGTACTTGGCGAACAGCTCGCTCTGCTCCGGCTCCTCGATATGCGCGTCGAGCACCTTGAGGCCGCCGACCTCGACCATTTCCAGCAGCTCGTAGAGCAGCATCAGCAACTGGCGCTGGAACTCCTCGCCACGCCGCTTGTAGACGAATACGCCCTTGATCTGCTGGCACATCTCCACCAGCACTTCCTTGGGGTTGCCCACCACCAGCGCGCCGAGACCGGCGCCGACGATGATCACCACCTCGGCCGGCTGCCAGAGCATGGCCAGCTCGCCGTGGGCCATGACGTAGCCCCCCAGCACGCAGCCGACGATGATCAATGCACCTAGTAACTTCTGCACCCTAGCCTCTCTCGTTCAGGTAGCGGCTGGCCTTGGCGATCGCCTGCTTGCTCAGCTGACAGACGCGCGCGTCGCTCAGCTCCAGCACCAGGGCGATTTCCTTGAGGCTCAGCTCGTGTTGATAGTAAAGGGTCAGCACCAGCCGCTCGCGCTCGCTGAGCTGGCTCAGCGCCTGGGTCAGCAGGCGCTCCTTGAGCACCCGCTCCTCCAATGCGCTGGCACCGCAGACGAAGCCCTCATGGCCGCTCTGCAGCAGCTCGTCGAGGCTTTCGATGGCCTCGCAGGCGTCGGCCTGGAGAAACTCCTGATAGGTCTTGGCGTCGATGCCAGCGGCGGCGAGGATTTCCTCCTCCTGCGGCACGCGACCAAGCTGGCGGGCCAGCTGGCGGATGGCGTCGCGAATCCTGTGGGTCTGCTGACGCACCTGGCGCGGTCGCCAGTCCTGGCGGCGCAACTCGTCGAGAATCGCGCCACGGATGCGCAGCGCAGCGAAGCGACCGAACTGTTCGTCCGGCGTGCCGTAGCGACGCAGGCATTCGAGCAGACCCATCAGGCCGATCTGCTCCATGTCCTCGCGATCGAGCACCTGGTTGGCCTGCAACGCCAGCTGGCTGACGATGCGCTTGACCAGCGGCAGGTATTGCAGCAGCCACTTCTGCTCGGCCCCGGGGGCGAACAGCGCGGCTCCGCCCTGTTCGGCGGCGTAGCGGTAGTCGATGGCGCAGGTGGCGTTCATGGCTAGGCTCTGCTCTTTACTGGACGATCAGCTTGCTGACCAGCACGTTGGCGAACGGCATCGCCAGTTTCTTGCTGGCGAAGTCATCGAACAGTGCCCGCTCCAGGGCACTCTGCAACTCGGGGATGGGCATGCCGCGCAGCTTCTCGAAGCTCATCGCGGACAGGTGTGCCACCACCGAGTTGCGCACCATCGGGTCGATCTGTTCGAGCTTCTTCGGGTCGGTCTCCAGGTCGGCCTGCAGCACCAGGTCCAGCACGAAATAGTGCTCGCGGCTCTCGCCCTGCAGGCTGACGATGACCTTCTCGATGGGGAAGAAGCGGTATTCGCTCTTGGCTTCCTCGGCTTCGCTGCCGGCGCTGCCGATGGAAATGCCGAGCACCGCCTGGCCGGTTTGCATGGACTTGAGCGTGGCGTAGTTGAAGATGGTGCCGCCAACCACCACCAGGGTGTTGAAGATAACCAGCAGCAGGAGGACGCGCGGCATTGTCATGACTACTCTCGATTCACTAACGGGAAATTAAACGGTGACCAGCACATCGCTGGTCGATTGCGCGCCATTGCGCTCGCCGCTGGCGGGTAGCGCGACGGCAGCGGCCACCTCATCCTCGACGAGCCAGCGCTGCGCTTGCGCCTGTTGCTGCTGACGACCGCCCTGAGCATCGGCGGAGACCTGCACGTTGACCTGCACGAAGTTCTGCCCGACCAGCTCCTGACGCAGACGCTCGCTGGTCTGCTGCAGCAGCCTGGCCACCTCGCCATTGGCCGCAGAAAGCTGCACGTTGAGACGGCCGGACTCATGGCTGAGGAAAATTTCCAGACTGCCCAGCTCCGGCGGATCGAGGCGGATGGTGGCGTTCTGGATACGCTGGTTGATCTGCAGCTCGACCTGCTCGCGCAGGCTGTGCAGCATTTGCTCGCCCCACTGTGCCTGCGCTACCGGCAGCTTGAGGCTGCGCTCGGCCGTCAGGGGCTGCGCGCCGGCCTGGGTGGCGGGTGCGCCGCCGGCTGCGGGTTTGTCGCTTTCCACGGTGCCCGGCAGGCGCTCCAGCACCTCGGGCGCCTCGTCAGTCAGGGCAAGCGGCGACGGCAGCTGGCCGGTGCCCTCCGCCGCGAGCGGCAGTGTCAT
>NZ_JAODYT010000101.1:0-11131 GCF_029834875.1 Pseudomonas sp. GD04158
AGCAGCGTGCAGGACGTGCACGTGCCGGACATCGGCTCCAGCGCCAAGGGCAAGGTCATCGAGATCATGGTCAAGGTCGGCGACCGCATCGAAGCCGACCAGAGCCTGCTGACCCTGGAGTCCGACAAGGCCTCCATGGAAATCCCTGCACCGGCTGCCGGCGTGGTGGAGCAGGTGCTGGTCAAGCTGGACGACGAGATCGGCACCGGCGACCTGATCCTCAAGCTCAAGGTCGAAGGCGCTGCCCCCGCAGCTGCTACTCCGGCAGCCGCTCCCGCGCAGGCCGCCGCACCCGCTGCAACCCCTGCACCGGCCGCCGCACCGAGCGGCAGCAGCGTGCAGGACGTACGCGTGCCAGACATCGGCTCCAGCGCCAAGGGCAAGGTCATCGAGATCATGGTCAAGGCCGGCGACAGCATCGAAGCCGACCAGAGCCTGCTGACCCTGGAATCCGACAAAGCCTCCATGGAGATCCCCTCGCCGGCTGCCGGCGTGGTGGAAGAAGTGCTGGTCAAGCTGGATGACGAAATCGGCACCGGCGACCTGATCCTCAAGCTCAAGGTAGCCGGCTCTGCTTCTGCACCCGCCCCGGCGCAAGCCAGCCAGGAAGTGCACCGTGTGCCGGAAGGTGCGGCGCCGGAAGTGGCCGCCGAAGTGCGCGCCATCGCCTCGCTGTCGGCTGCTGCCGCCGAAGTCGCCAATGCGCCCAAGCGCGATGGCGCCAAGGTGCATGCCGGCCCGGCCGTGCGTCAGCTGGCCCGCGATTTCGGCGTGGAACTGGCGGATATCGCCGGCACCGGCCCGAAAGGTCGCATCCTCAAGGAAGACGTGCAGGCGTACGTCAAGGCGATGATGCACAAGGCCAAGGCCGCACCGCAGGCAGCTGCAGCCGCTACGGGTGGCGCCGGCATTCCGCCGATCCCGGCCGTGGACTTCAGCAAGTTCGGTGAAATCGAAGAAGTGGCGATGACCCGCCTGATGCAGGTCGGCGCCGCCAACCTGCACCGCAGCTGGCTCAACGTGCCACACGTGACCCAGTTCGACTCGGCCGACATCACCGACCTGGAAGCCTTCCGCGTCGCGCAGAAGGCCGTGGCGGAAAAGGCCGGCGTCAAGCTGACCGTGCTGCCGCTGCTGCTCAAGGCCTGTGCCCACCTGCTCAAGGAACTGCCGGACTTCAACAGTTCGCTGGCCCCGAGCGGCAAGGCGCTCATCCGCAAGAAGTACGTGCACATCGGCTTCGCCGTCGATACGCCGGACGGCCTGCTGGTGCCGGTGATCAAGAACGTCGACCAGAAGAGCCTGCTGCAGCTGGCCGGCGAAGCCGCCGCACTGGCCGACAAGGCCCGCACCAAGAAGCTCTCGGCTGATGACATGCAGGGCGCCTGCTTCACCATCTCCAGCCTCGGCCACATTGGCGGCACCGGCTTCACGCCGATCGTCAACGCGCCGGAAGTGGCGATTCTCGGTGTGAGCAAGGCCACCATGCAGCCGGTGTGGGACGGCAAGGCCTTCCAGCCCAAGCTGATGCTGCCGCTGTCGCTGTCCTACGACCACCGGGTGATCAATGGCGCTGCCGCGGCGCGCTTCACCCAGCGTCTGTCGCAGCTGCTGGCCGACATCCGCACCATCCTGCTGTAAACCGTTTCGAGCACGCCACGCTCGTCCCTCAACCCCGCCCATCCAGGCGGGGTTTTTTTATGGCGCGGCACGCCAGGCAGGAACACATCGGGGGCACTGCGAACACGCCGCAGGGCATGGCCTCCCTGCACGCGCCTGCGTGGGTGGCTGCCTTATCCCTTCTGCACGTTGCGAATCAGGAAGCTCAGAGCCTTGGCCAGCTCCGCAGCGCCCTGGTGATCGCGCAGGATGGTCAGCAAGGGGCTGCCGTCGCCCGGATTGATCAGCACGCAACGCACGCCGCCGGCAGGGCACTCGTAACGGATGAAGGGATCGATGCCGAACACCGAGAACCGCTGATTGCGCACGGAGATGGCGGTGCCCTCGGCGCCCCGGCTTTCCTCGCGCAGGATCAGTTCGCCGGCCGCACCGAGACTGATGCGGTACAGCAGGTCCTGGCGTTGCGCCTGGCCGACCTGGTAGCCGGCGCGCAGGGCATAGGTGTCGAGCAGCGCATTGCTGTGCGCCAGCAGCGCCTGGCGCTCGTTGTCGGTCAGGTACAGGCGCTTGAGGCCATCGAGGTAGGCAACCTGCTCGGCGCCCTGCAACGTTGCCGCGTCATCGGCGCTGGCAACCGCCGGCATGGCCACAAAAAGTGCTCCGCCAAGCACCATGGCCATGAGTTTTCTTGTCAGTATCGTTTGCATCATGCACCCTTGCCGAACGCTATAGTGAAGTAGGCCTGAGCCCTAGCCTCCGTCCATGCCGCTGCCCCCTTGGCAGCGGCCCTGTACCGAGAACGGAAGCCTCGCCTGGTCAGCATACTGGAAGCCCAACGCCCAATGAAAAGCCATCCCGATGCCGGCACCCGCTCGGCAGCCGAGGTTGTGACGCAGTTGCCAGTGCCCTCGCGGCTCGGCATGTTGCGTTTCGAGCGCTTGAACGAGCCAAGCTGGGCCCTGCTGTTTCTCGACCCGGCCTGCGAACGCCAGCTGGGCATCAGCGCCAGCGATCTGTGCGCGCTGGTGGATGCTCCCTACGCCAGCCTGATGGAACCCGAGGCGCGCTACCGCCTGCACGACGCCATCCAGCAGCAGCTGCTGCAAGGTCCGCACTACCTGGTGCGTTACACCCTGCATACGCCGCAGGGCGCCCTCACGCTGCTGGAGGTGGGCGAACCGTTCAAGCAGCGCAACCGCCAATTGCTGCGCGGCTATCTGCTGGTGGCGGACGAAAGCCTCGATCGGTACGCCGCCACCGAACAGGAGCTGCACACGCAGAACCAGCAACTGCGCAGTTCCCTGCAGCAGTACCAGCGCACCCAGGATGACCACCTGCAGCACCTGGCGCGCTCACGCACACAGCAGCAGTTGATCGTGCGCCTGGCGCGCCAGCGCTACGCCTCCAGCAACCCGCAGCAGGAGGCGGCCGAACTGATCACCCAGGCCGCCTGCGAGGTCTACGGCGTCGCGCGCGCCGGCATCTGGAAGCTGGGCAGTCACCATCTGGACTCGGTGTCGCTGTACCGCCGCGATCTGGACCGCCATGAACAGCTGCCCTCGATAGACGCGCGCAGTTTCCCGCAGTATCTGCAGGCGCTGCACAGCGGCCGCGCCATCGACGCCCATGACGCCCAGCACGACCCGCGTACCTGCGAACTGACCGCCAGCTACCTGCAGCCGCTGGGCATCTGCTCGATGCTCGACGCCAGCATTCGCATCGAAGGCGAAGTGGTCGGTGTGCTCTGCCTGGAACACGTTGGCGGCCCGCGCACCTGGCAGGCCGACGAGATCGCCTTCGCCGGCGAGCTGGCCGATCAGTTCGCCCAGGTGCTGATCAATCAGCAGAAGCGCCACGCCACCAGCGCCCTGCACCTGTTCCAGCGCGCCGTCGAACAGAGCGCCAGCGCCTTTCTGCTGGTCGACCGCGACGGCCGGGTGGAGTACGTCAACCCCAGCTTCACCGCGATCACCCTGTACAGCAGCGACGAGGTCTGCGGCCATCGTCTGTCCGAACTGCCGGCCCTGGCCAATCTCAGCGATCTGCTGTTCGATGCCCGTTCCAGCCTCGCCGAGCACAGCAGCTGGCAGGGCGAATTCCGCAGCCGGCGCAAGAATCTGGAGCCCTACTGGGGCCACCTGTCGATCTCCAAGGTCTATGGCGACGACGGCGAGCTGACCCATTACATCGGCATCTACGAAGATGTCACCGAGGCCAAGCTGGCCCAACAGCGCATCGAGCGCCTGGCCTACACCGACAACCTGACCAACCTCGGCAACCGCCCTGCCTTCATCCGCAGCCTCGAGGAGCGCTTCGCCCATAGCCCGCGCCCGCCGCTCGGTCTGCTGCTGGTGGACATCGACAATTTCAAGCGCATCAATGACAGCCTCGGCCACCAGACCGGCGACAAGCTGCTCTCGGCCCTGGCCCGGCGCCTGCGCAACAGCCTCGGCGCCAAAGGCACCCTGGCGCGCTTCGCCAGCAACGAGTTCGCCATCCTGCTCGACGGCTGCGACCAGGACTGCGGCCTGCGCGTGGCTCATCAGGTGCTGCAGACCCTGGACAAGCCGCTGTTCGTCGACAATCAGCTGATCAGCATCACCGGCTCCCTCGGCCTGGCCCTGGCCCCGGAGCATGGCGACGACCCGCAGACGCTGATGAAGCACGCCGGTCTGGCTCTGCACAAGGCCAAGGCCAACGGTAAGCACCAGGTCCAGCTGTTCACCGAGGCGCTGAATGCCGAGGCCAACTACAAGCTGTTCGTCGAGAACAACCTGCGCCGCGCCCTGACCCAGAGCGAGCTGGAGGTGTTCTACCAACCCAAGCTGTGCCTGAAGAACGGCCAGTTGCTCGGCATGGAGGCGCTGCTGCGCTGGCACCATCCGGAAAAGGGCATGATCCGCCCGGACCAGTTCATCAGCGTCGCCGAGGAAACCGGCCTGATCATCCCCATCGGCAAGTGGGTGGTGCGCCAGGCCTGCCGCATGAGCAAGCAGATCGCCGCCATCGGCCTGGGCGAGTTGCAGGTGGCAATCAACCTGTCGCCCAAGCAGTTCTCCGACCCCGACCTGGTCGGCTCCATCGCCGCCATCCTGCACGAGGAGCAGCTCGACCCGCGGCTGCTGGAGCTGGAGCTGACCGAGAGCCTGCTGCTGGAGGCCACCGAAGACACTCGCCACCAGCTCGGCCGTCTCAAGAGCCTGGGCCTGACCCTGGCGATGGACGACTTCGGTACCGGCTACTCCTCGCTCAGCTACCTGAAGAAGTTTCCCATCGACGTGATCAAGATCGATCGCAGCTTCATCAAGGACATCCCCGACAACCAGGACGACATGGAAATCACCTCGGCGGTGATCGCCATGGCCCACAATCTCAAGCTCAAGGTGGTCGCCGAAGGCATCGAGACCGGCGCCCAGCTCGGCTTCCTGCGCCGCCAGAAATGCGATGTCGGCCAGGGCTATCTGTTCGACAAACCCATTCCCGGCCGCGAGCTGATCGACAGCCTGCGCCGCTACCCGTGCCGCCCACAGGGCGAGAGCCACCACCCGGCCGACCAGCGGACGTAACATCCCGCACGGCCGATGGTCCATTAGCTGCCCATAGTTCAGGAGACCGCCATGGTTCTGCGTTCCCAGATTCTTGCCCACAAGCTCGCCCTGCCGACCGCCGAGCAGGCGCTGCCCGGCCGCGCCGAGCCCCTGCCCGTGGCGCAGCAGCACCATGTCAACGGCAATCCGATCAAGCCGCCCTTCCCGGCGCAGATGCAGCAGGCGGTATTCGGCCTCGGCTGCTTCTGGGGCGCGGAACGGCGCTTCTGGCAGCAGCCGGGCGTGTTCAGCACGGCGGTGGGCTACGCCGGCGGCTTTACCCCCAACCCCACCTACGAGGAGGTCTGCTCCGGCCTGACCGGGCATACCGAAGTGGTGCTGGTGGTGTTCGATCCGCAGCAGACCAGCTTCGACGCGCTGCTCAAGGTGTTCTGGGAGGCGCACAACCCGACCCAGGGCATGCGCCAGGGCAACGACCAGGGCACCCAGTACCGTTCGGCCATCTATTGCCAGGACCACGCCCAGCTGGAGGCCGCCCTGGCCAGCCAGGCGCGCTTCCAGGCAGAGCTGGACAAGGCCGGCCTGGGCAGCATCACCACCGAGATTCGCGAAGCGCCGACCTTCTACTACGCCGAAACCTATCACCAGCAGTACCTGGCGAAGAATCCGGGCGGCTATTGCGGCCTGGGCGGAACAGGCGTATGCCTACCCCCTGAGCCCGCAGCATGAGTAAGCCATCGTGGAACTGAGCAGCATCGCCAGCCAGGTATCCAGTCAGGCATCGGCGCAGATCTCTGCGCAGATGTCGCTCCTGCTGCTGCGCAAGACCCTGGAGCTGCAGGCCGCCAACATCACCGGCCTGGTGCAGTCGGCGGCACCGGCCAGCGCGCCTAGCAATCCGCCACATCTGGGCAATCACATCGACGTGATGGCCTGACCGTCCCAGCGGAAGAAAGGCTGCCCGGCGACCACGTGGCGGACTAAACTGCGGGCAGATAGCCACCAGCCTGCGAGCACGGCATGCCCGCCCACACTCCTTACATCTCCCCCGAGCAGCTGTGCATCGGTCTTTACGTTCACCTGGACCTGAGTTGGTGGGAGCACGATTTCGCCTTCAGCAGCTTCAAGATCAAGGACGAGGCGCAGATCAGCGCCCTGCGCGCGCTCAAGCTCAAGCAGCTGCGCTACGACCCGGCACGCAGCGATTGTCCGCCCCTGGCCCAGGCCGAAAGCACGCCACCGCCAGCGCCTGCCGAACCGACCGTGGACCCGCAAAGCCAGGAGCGCCAACAGCGCGCCGAGAGGCTGCGCCAGCTGCGTACGCGTCTGGCTGATGTGGATCGCCGCTTCATCGAGGCCAGTCAGCGCATCAAGACCCTCAACCAGACGCTGCGCAGCCGCCCCGAAGATGCCATGCGCCAGGCCGGCGTCATCGTCGGCGCGATGGTCGAGACGCTGCTCGGCGCACCCGGCGTGGTGCTGCACGGCATTACCGGCAAGGCCGCCGAGGACAGCTACTTCCATGCCCTCAACGTCACCGTGCTGTCCCTGCTGCTCGGGCGCCAGCTCGGCCTCGACAGCGAGGCCTGCCACAGCCTGGGGCTCGGCGCCCTGCTGCACGATATCGGCAAGCTGGAAGTACCGAGCAAGGTGCTGCTCAAGGCGGAGCCGCTGACCCGCCCGGAGCAGCAACTGCTGCAGATGCACAGCGACTTCGGCCTGCGCATGGGGCAGAAGCTGATGCTCGACGACGAGGTGCTGCGCATCATCCACGAGCACCACGAGCATTGCGACGGCAGTGGCTACCCGCGCGGTTTGCGCGAAGCCGCTATCGGCCGGCTGAGCCGCCTGGTGGCCATCACCAATCACTTCGACAACCTGTGCAACCCGCTCGACCCGCGCCAGGCGCTGAGCCCGCACGAAGCCCTGGCGCTGATGTTCAAGCAGCAGCGCGAGCGCTTCGACGAGGTGGCGCTGAAGGCCTTCATCCGGGTCATGGGCATCTACCCGCCGGGCAGCCTGGTACAGCTGGAGGATGAGCGCTATGCGCTGGTGCTGGGCATGAACCCGAGCCAGGCGCTCAAGCCCACGCTGATTGTCTACGACGCCGAGGTAGCCAAGGAGGAAGCCCTGATCCTCGACCTCGCGCAGGAGCCGAAGCTGGCCATCGCTCGCAGCCTGCGACCGGCGCAGCTACCGCTGGAGGTGCTGGAGTACCTCAGCCCGCGGCGCAACCTGAGTTATCACATCGAACCCAACCACAAGCCGGCTTGAGCGGCCCGTCGGCGACGACTTCGTCTCCAGGTGACGCCTGCGTGGCCGTGGGGTGCGCCATGCGCACCGGCCCGCTCGCTCAGCCGGCCGACTTTTCCTCGATCAGCCAATCCAGGCGCCAGCCACCCTGGCTCTGCCCGAGCGCGTCGGCCAGCCAGGGCAGCAGCTGCTTGAGCTCGTCCTCCAGGCCCCATGGCGGATTGCTGAGCACCAGACCCGAACCGGTCAGGCGCGTGGCGTCGTCGGGGGCATGCACGTAAAGTTCGGCACGCAGCAGCTTGGGCGCGGCGCTCTTTTGCAGATCGCGGTAGAAGCGCGCCAGCTGGCGCTCGTCCTTGATCGGGTACCAGATCGCGACGATGGCCTGACGCATGCGTCCGTGCGCTTCGTTCAAGGCCTCGACACAGCGCTGCAGCTCGTCGGTCTTTTCGAAGGGCGGATCGATCAGCAGCAGCACGCGCTTCTCGCGGGTCGGCATCAGCGCCCGCGGCACCAGCCAGCCCTCGCCCAGATGCACGGCTACGCGACGGTCGCCACGCATATTGTCCTTGAGCAGGCGGCCATCCTCGGGGTGCTTCTCGTTGAGCTGCAGACGATCCTGCTCACGGCTGAGCAGGCGCGCCAGCTCCGGCGAACCGGGGTAGTAGCGCAGCTCGCCATCCGGGTTCATCGCCCGCACCACCTCCAGATAGGCTTCCACCGCATCCGGCAGCTGCGTGGCCTGCCATAGGCGGCCGATGCCCTCCAGGTACTCGCCGGTACGGCTGGCGGCATCGCCCTGCAGATCGTACAGGCCGAGCCCGGCATGGCTGTCGAGGTAGGCAAAGGGCGCCTCCTTGCGCGACAGCAGGGCGAGCAGGCGGGTCAGCACCAGGTGCTTGAGCACGTCGGCGTGATTGCCGGCATGGAAGGCGTGGCGGTAGTTCATGGAGGTCTCCGAAGCGGTCGCCAAGTTTACCCGTTGGAAGGGCTTTACGCGCGCATCAGCTCCAGCAGCAAGGCCAACGGCGGATGCTCAGCGGCATCGCGGCGGCGTACCAGCAGCGTGCTGGTCGCACCAAGTTCCGGGGCGATGGCCTGGTAGTGCACCAGATGCACACGCGGGTGACTGTCGAGCAGGCTGCGTGGCAACAGGCCGATCCCCATGCCGGCAGCAATGCCGGCAAAGATCGCGTCGATGGAGCCATAGCTCTGCCGCGCCGCCACCTGCAAACCACGACTGACGGCCCAGCGCTCAAGGCGCTCGCGGTAATGGCACCCATCGGGGAAACCCAGCAGAGTCTGCGGTCGACTCTCCAGTTGGGTGCCATCCTGCTCGGGCGGCAGCACCAGCATCAGTTCCTCCTGCCAGATGGGCAGGCAGTCGAGCTGAGGATGCTCGAACGGCCCGCCGATCAATCCGCCGTCCAGTTCTCCTGACAACACCCCCTCGACCAGTCGCCGGCTCGGCCCGGTGCTGAGCTGCAGGTTCACTCGCGGAGCCCGCTGGTGGAAAGCCGCCAGCAGCTCAGGCAAACGCACCGCGGCGGTGGTTTCCATCGACCCCAGACGCAGATCGCCGCTCCAGATATCTTCCTGCACGCTGCGCCAGGCCATCTGGCAAAGCTGCTCCAGATGCTCGGCATGGGGCAACAGGCGTTCGCCGGCCGCAGTCACTCGCAGACGCTGCCCCTGACGCTGAAAAAGCCGGATGTCCAGTTGCTGCTCCAATTGCCGAAGACGCGCCGAGACGTTCGACGGCACGCAGTGCAGGCGCACGCCGGCGGCGCTCAGCGAGCCCTCCCGAGCCACGGCGAGAAAATAACGCAGCAGCTGCGGATTGAGTCGTTGCCAGGCATCCATGACATTCACCAAAAGTGAAAATAGACCGCAATATTTTTCACTAACCATCAAGCAACGACAATGGCTAAGGTGGGCAGCACGACCGGAGGCCCCCATGCCCAGACTCGACCGTGCCCACCTCACTGCCCTGCTCGCCGCCGCACTGGCGCTGGTGGTCGTTCACGCACTGGGCCGTTTCGCCTTCACCCCCTTGCTGCCACTGCTGCTCGACGACGGCCTGTTCGATCTGGCCCAAGGCGCCCAGTTGGCGACCTGGAATTATCTCGGCTATCTGCTTGGCGCCCTGCTCGCGCTGTTCATGGCCAACCCGCGCGGCCTACGCCAGGGCTTGCCGGCTGCCTTGCTGGTCAATGCCGGCCTGACCCTGGCCCAGGTGTTCACCCACGACGTCGACCTGCTGGCCGTCCTGCGCCTGGCCAACGGCGTCAGCAACGGCGTGGTCTTCGTGCTGGCCCCGGCCCTGGTGCTGGAGTGGCTTGCCCTGCGCCAGGCCACGGCGCTGAGCGGTCTGGTCTATCTGGGCTTGGGTGGCGGCATGTTGCTGTGCGGCCTGCTGGTGGCCATCACCCCATGGCAGGGGCCGATGCGCTGGCTGCCGATCGCGCTGTGCGCCCTGCCCCTGGCGCTGCTTTGCGCTCCGATGCTGCGGCGCCTGGCGCGGGATCTGCCCGACAAGCCACCCGCGACCGCCCGTGGCGCATTGTTCGGCAGCCACAACCTGGCGTTGCTGATGGCCTATCTAGGGGCGGGCCTGGGTTACATCCTGCCACTGACCTTTCTGCCGGCCATGGCCCGCGAACAGCTGCCCGCCGGTCATCCGCTACTGGTCGGCAACTGGTGGTGGACGGCGCTCGCCTGCCTGCTCTCGGCGACGCTGTGGAATCGTGCCGGCGCCTGGCTGGGCGATCGTCGGGCCCTGCTGGCCAACTACCTGCTGCAACTGCTCGGCGTGACGATGCCGATCCTGCTGCCCGGCCCCTTTGGCGTCATGACCTGCGCCCTGCTGGTCGGCGGGACCTTCCTCGGCACCGTATTGCTGACCCAGCGCCTGGCCCGCGCCCTCAACCCGGACCAGGGCTTGCGCCTGGCCGCCCTGCTGATCAGTCTGTACAGCGGCAGCCAGTTGCTCGGCCCCTGGCTGGTGCAACACTGGACTGCCGCTGGCCATAGCCTCACGAGCAGCTTCCTTATCGGTACCGCAGCATTGCTCTGGGCCGTCCTGTGGGCCTGGCAGGTGTCCGAACCACGATCCCATGCTGAAATGGAGCCACCCCATGTCTCTCACCGCCCTGCTCGGCACTGACCTGCCCCTGATCCAGGCGCCGATGGCCGGCTCGCAGGATCATCGCCTGGCCGCCGCCGTGTGCCAGGCCGGTGGCCTCGGCTCGATTCCCTGCGCCATGCTCACGCCGGCCGCCCTGCGCCAGGAGCTGCAGGCGATGCGCGAGCTGACCGAGCGGCCGTTCAACCTCAACTTCTTCAGCCATGTGCCGCCCGAGCCGGACGCGGCCCGCGAGGCTGGGTGGCGTGAAGCGCTGGCGCCCTACTATGACGAACTGGGCGTAGACCCGGCGAGCGTTGTCGTCGGGCCCCGACGTCTGCCGTTCAACGCCGAAGCGGCCGCGCTGGTGGAGGAATTTCGCCCGGCGGTGGTCAGCTTCCACTTCGGCCTGCCGCAGCCGGATCTGCTGGAGCGAGTCCGGCGCAGCGGGGCGAAGATCCTCTCCAGCGCCACCACCCTGAACGAGGCGCTGTGGCTGCAGGCGCAAGGCGTCGATGCGGTGATCGCCCAGGGCCTGGAAGCCGGCGGCCATCGCGGACACTTTCTCGATTTCGACCTGAGCCGC
>NZ_JAODYT010000102.1:0-10968 GCF_029834875.1 Pseudomonas sp. GD04158
CCTGGCGCGCCACCAGGGCAAGTGGGCCGACGCCGCGCGCGAGCTGGGGATCGATCGGGCCAATCTCAGTAGATTGGCGAAGCGCCTCGGGTTGCGCTGAGAGCCTGCCCAAAGTCTGCTGCGCGTCGGCACTGCTGCGTTAAAAACAGGCTCGGACAGTGACTTGTCACCGAACGTCCGCAGGACGGCCCGCAGGGCGAGCGCAGCGAGTAATGCTCATTTACAACTCGTAAAGTCGCCCGCGACTCCGAGCGTTCCTCGCCTGTTTTTGCGGGGCCGCCATCGGTATTGCATTGCTCTGGCTCGCGAGACTTTGAACAGGCTTTGAGCGCAGGGGTTGACGCTTTGTACATTAAAGTCCAGAGTGGACTTTAATGTACAAAGTGAGAGCGACCCATGCAGTCCTCCCCATTCCCCTCCGCGTGCCGCGTGCCCTTCGATTCGTCGTGGGCCGGCGCGCCTTGCTTCTGCCCCTTCGCCTTTCCACCGGGTTCCGCTGCCTTTTCGCGCGCGGCGGGCTCGTTCATTCCGCAGCAGGAGACACGTCCATGAAGAAAATCGCCTGGCTGGGCGCCATCGCCCTGAGCCTGATGGCTTCCAGCCCGTTCGCCGCCGACAAGCCTCTGCGCCTGGGCATCGAGGCGGCCTACCCGCCGTTCGCCTACAAGGAGGCCAGCGGCGAGATCGCCGGCTTCGACGTGGACATCGGCAACGCCCTGTGCGCCGAGATGAAGGTACAGTGCCAGTGGGTCGAGCAGGAGTTCGACGGTCTGATCCCCTCGCTCAAGGTGAAGAAGGTCGACGCCATTCTCTCGTCCATGACCATTACCGAAGAGCGGCGTAAGTCGGTGGACTTCACCGGCAAGTACTACTACAGCCCGGCGCGCCTGGTGATGAAGGAAGGCAGCACGGTCGACGCCGACTTCGCCAACCTCAAGGGCATGCGCATCGGCGTGCAGCGCGCCACCACCACCGATCGTTTCGCCAGCGAGGTGATGGCCGCCCAGGGCGTGCAGGTGGTGCGCTACAGCTCGCAGAACGAAATCTACCTGGACCTGATCTCCGGGCGCCTGGACGGCACCCTGGCCGACGCCATTCCGGTGGAGGAGGGCTTCCTCAAGACCGACAACGGCAAGGGTTTCGCCTTCGTCGGCCCGTCCTTCACCGACCCGGCCTACTTCGGCGAGGGCGCCGGGATTGCCGTGCGCAAGGGCGACAGCGAACTGCTCGGCAAGCTCAACGCCGCGATCGCCGCGATTCGTGCCAGCGGCGAGTACCAGCAGATTCAGCAGCGCTACTTCAGCTTCGATATCTACGGCGACTGAGCGGGCCGCGCGACGTCTGGCCATGGCCGGTGCGCGCGGCGCACCCTACGGCTCGGCCGGCGCCAGGCCCCGTAGCCTGGATGCAATCCGGGGGAGCCCTCGGAGCCCCCTTGGATTGCGCTCGGGCTACAGCTGAAACACCAGCGCCTTCAGGCCGCTTTCGGCCGAGATATCGGGAAACTCCGGCGGGTTGTCCAGGCGCCGCGCGAACTGCAGCTGCGGCGCCTCTGCGGCCATGCCCTGAATCAGGAAGTCCGGGCCGACATCCGGATCGTTGACGCAGGCCAGCACGGTGCCGCGCTCGGTGAGCAGTTCTGGCAGGCGGCGGAGGATCTTGCGGTAGTCCTGGGGGAGGGCGAAGCTGCCCTTCTGAAAGCTTGGCGGGTCGATGATGATCAGGTCATAGGGCCCGCTCTTGCGCACCTTGCCCCAGGACTTGAACAGCTCGTGGCCGAGAAACTCCACCCGGCCCAGGTCGTGGCCGTTCAGTCGGTGATTCTCACGCCCGCGTGACAGCGCGGCGCGTGCCATGTCCAGGTTGACCACCCGCTCGGCGCCGCCGGCGATGGCCGCCACCGAGAAGCCGCAGGTGTAGGCGAACAGATTCAGTACGCGCTTGCCGCCTGCCTCTTGCCGAACCCATTGCCGCCCGAGACGCATATCGAGGAACAGCCCGCTGTTCTGCTTGCTGCCCAGGTCGAGCAGGTAGTGCAACCCGTCTTCTATGATCGGCCATTGCGCCTGCGGCTCGCCGGCCAGCCACTCGCTCTCGCTGCCCTGTACGTAGCGGTGCTGGACGAGCAGGCCGCGTGCGCCGCTGGCCAGCCACTGCGGCGTCTGCAGCAGCTCCAGAAGCTGCGGCCGCAGCGCGGGGGAGGGTTCGCGAAACAGCATCACCAGGACGATGCCGGACAGCCAGTCGACGGTGATCTGCTCCAGCGCCGGCCAGCAGCGGCCGCGCCCGTGGAACAGGCGGCGGGTTTCGGCGCCCGGAGGGCGCTCCAGCGCCTGCAGCAGATGCTCACGCAGGGTGGCGAGGGCGGCCTCAGTCATCGCGGGTCAGCACTTCAAGCAATTCGATCTCGAAGATCAGGTTGGAGTTGGGCGGTATCGAACCCATGGTGCGCTCGCCGTAGCCCAGATGCGCGGGCACGAACAGCTTGCGCTTGCCGCCCACCTGCATGCCCATCAGGCCCTGGTCCCAGCCCTTGATCACGCGGCCGGTGCCGATCACGCACTGGAACGGCTTGCCGCGCGAGAAGGACGAGTCGAACTCTGTGCCGTCTTCCAGCCAGCCGCGGTACTGGGTGGTGATCAGGGCGCCCTTGACCACGGCCTTGCCGTCGCCGGGTTGCAGGTCTTCGACGATCAGTTCGCTGTTCATGTCGGGTTTCCACTCTTGTGTCGGTTCTGGCTGGCCTGCACGGCGCGCTGGGCGGGCACGCGCAATTGGGCCAGCAGGTAGTCGGCGAAGGCCGGTGCATAGTTCTGCAGGGCGATGGCGCCGGCCATGCAGCTCAGCCAGCTCTCGGCCAGGGCCTCGTCGATCGGCCACTGCGCATGGAAGCTGGGGATGCTGATGCTGCCGTACTTCTCGGCGAACAGCCTTGGCCCGCCCAGCCAGCCACTGAGAAAGCACGCCAGCTTGTCGCGCGAGGCACTTAAGGAGGCCGGGTGCAGGGCGCGCAGGGCGGCCGCCTCGGGGCGTTCGTCCATCAGCCGGTAGAAGTCGTCGACCAGGCGGCGCAGGCCATCGATACCGCCGGCGGCCTGGTACGAGGCGTCGCCGGTGCCGTAGGGAAGTGTGTCGCTCATCGAGCCATTCTGCGCAAAAGGCGCCATTGTAGCGCCGCCTGGCGCGGCGGTGGGCGCGCTACTTGGCCAGGCCGGCGAACTTCTGGATCAGGTGGGTCGGGCCGGAGACGATCAGCAGGTCGCCGGGCAAGATCCGCGTGCTCGGCGTGGCATGCTGGAAGTCCTGGTTGGCGCGTTTCAGCCCGACCACGGTGATGCCGTGCTTCTCGCGGATGCCGGCCTCGGCCAGGGTGCTGTTGAAGCTCAGCTCGGGCGCCTTGATCTTGGCGATGGCGAAGCCGTCCTCGAACTCGATGAAGTCCATCAGCCGGCCGGTGATCTGGTGCGCCACCCGCTCGCCCATGTCCGCCTCCGGGTAGACCACATGGTGGGCGCCGATGCGCTCGGCGATCTTGCCGTGCTCCGGGGTCAGGGCCTTGAGCCAGATGTCCTGAATGCCCAGCTCGGTGAGCGCCATCAGGGTCATCAGGCTGGCGGCCAGGTCGGTGCCGATGCCGACGATGGCGTGATTGAAGTCGGCCACGCCGAGCTGGCGCAGGACCATGACGTTGGTCGAGTCGGCCTGCACGCAATGGGTCAGCAGGTCGGCCCAGGCGTGTACCGGCTCGGCGTCACAGTCGATGCCCATGACGTCGTGGCCCAGGCGCATCAGCGAGTGGGCCACCGAGCCGCCGAAGCGGCCCAGGCCGATCACCACCACGCTGTCGCCCTTGGAAAAGGCGAATTTCTCGGTGAACAGGAAGTTAGCCAACGATGGGGTGCTCCTCTGGATAGCGGTAGGGCATGCGGTGCTCGCCCAGGGCCAGGGATGTGGCCAGGGTGATGGTGCCGACCCGGCCGGCGAACATCAGCAGGGTCAGCATCCACTGACTGGATGGCGGCAGATCCGCGGTGATGCCGGTGGACAGGCCGACGGTGCCGAAGGCCGAGATCACTTCGAATATGACCTGATCGGTGGGAATCTCGGTATTGCGCAGGATCACCAGGGTGCCCAGCACCACCATGGCGCTGCCCAGCACCAGCACGGTGATGGCCTGGCGCTGGGCCGAGTCGCTGACCCGTCGACCGAAGGCCTCGGTGTCGCTGCGGCCGCGAATCTCGGCAACCACCAGCAGTACCAGCACGGCCACCGTGGTGATCTTCACGCCGCCGGCGGTGCCGGCGCTGCCGCCGCCGATGAACATCAGAAAGTAGTGAACGGCCCAGCTCTCGTGGGTCAGCGCGCCGATATCGATGGAGTTGAAGCCGGCGGTACGTGCCGAGACCGAGGCGAAGGCGGCCGATAGCAGCTTGTCGTCCAGCGTCATGGCACCGAGGGTGCGCGGGTTCGACCACTCGGCCAGCAGCATGACGAGAAAACCGCCCAGCAGCAGGAGCACCGTACCGCTCAGGGTGAGCTTGGTGTGCAGCGACCAGTGACGCGGGTCGCGCAGCCGGTTGCGCAGGTCCTGCAGCACGGGAAAGCCGATGCCGCCGATGATGATGGCGGCCATCACCGGAGTCAGGATCAGGCTGTCGCCGGCGTAGCCCATCAGGCTGTCGGCGTGGATCGAGAAGCCGGCGTTGTTGAACGCCGACACCGCATGGAACAGCCCGCTCCAGGCCGCCTGGTCCCAGGGCAGGCCGTAGCCGACGTGCAGCCTGAGCGTCAGCAGGGCGGTGATCAGCGCCTCCATGCCCAGGGTCACCACCAGCACCAGCTTGGCCACGCTGGTGATATCGCCCAGACCCAGCGAGTGCGACTCGACCTGGGCCACCAGCTTGGTGCGCAGGCGAAACGAGCGGTTGACCATCAGGCCGAGCAGGGTGGCCAGGGTCATCATGCCGAAGCCGCCGAACTGGAACAGCAGCAGGATCACCCACTGGCCGAACGTCGACCAGTAGCTGCCGGTGTCCACCACCACCAGACCGGTGACGCAGACGGCGGAGACCGCAGTGAAGGCGGCAGTGAGCAGGCTGGCGGACTGACCGTCGGCACTGGCGTACGGCAGCATGAGCAGCAGCGTGCCGACGACGATGACCGCGAGAAACAGCAGCGCCACGGTGCGGCTGGGATGCAGGGAGGCTTTCATGCGAAATGGGTTTTCGAGGCTGGTTGAAGGGGTGGGGTGTGACGCTCGGTCAGCGCGCATCGAGCGCTGCGCCGATAACTGGATGGGCTTTGCATGGTGCCTCGTAGAGCGGTTCGCACCCGATCTATTCAAGCACGATTTTCCGGAACGGTGATGGGAATCCACGCGAATCATTCGCCGGTCATGAAACTCGTTCGGGCGCGTGCGTCACTGCGATGGCGAGCGATTGAGGCGCGCCGCTGGCGCCAGGCACGTAGAATCGCGGCTATCGAGTTTCGAGGTCGTTCGGGTGGCAGTGCAGCAGGGTTTCGTTCTGAGTCGCCATTGGCGCGACACGCCGCAGGGCACCGAGGTGGCCTTCTGGCTGGCGACCGATGCCGGCCCGATACAGGTGCGCCTGCCGGTTCAGCCGTCGGTGGCCTTTATTCCGGCCGAGCAGCGGGCCTGGGCCGAGCCGTTGCTGGCCGGCGAGCAGGGCGCCGAGCTGCGCGAGCTGGCGCTGCGCGACTTCAGTCAGCGCCCGGTGCTGGGGCTGTACTGCCAGCAGTATCGCCAGCTGCTGCAGCTGGAGAAGAAGCTGCGCCAGGCCGGCGTGGATGTCTATGAAGCCGATATCCGCCCGCCGGATCGCTATCTGATGGAGCGCTTCATCACCGCCGCCGTCAGCTTCGAGGGCGTCGAGCAGCAGGACGGCAGCCTGCTCTGCAAGTCGCTCAAGGCCGCTGCCGATTACCGCCCGGCGCTGCGTCTGGTGTCGCTGGATATCGAGACCAGCGCCCGCGGCGAGCTGTATTCCATCGCCCTGGAAGGCTGCGGCCAGCGCCAGGTGTACATGCTCGGGCCGGCCAACGGCGATGCCGGCGGCGTGGATTTCGACCTGGAGTACTGCGACAGCCGCAAGGCCCTGCTGGAACGGCTGAATGACTGGCTGGCGCGCTTCGATCCCGACGCCATCATCGGCTGGAACCTGGTGCAGTTCGACCTGCGCGTGCTGCGCGATCATGCCGAGCAACTCAAGGTGCCCCTGCGCCTGGGGCGGGGCGGCGACGTGATGGGCTGGCGCCAGCACAACAGCAGCCAGCACTACTTCGCCGAGGCGGCCGGGCGGCTGATCATCGACGGCATCGAGGCGCTGCGCTCGGCGACCTGGAGCTTCCCCTCGTTCAGCCTGGAGTCGGTGGCGCAGACCCTGCTCGGCGAGGGCAAGGCCATCGACACGCCCTATGCGCGGATGGACGAGATCCAGCGCATGTTCGACGAGGACAAGCCGGCGCTGGCGCGCTACAACCTCAAGGACTGCGAGCTGGTCACGCGCATCTTCGCCCACACCGACCTGCTCGCCTTCCTCCTCGAGCGCTCCAGCGTCACCGGCCTGGCCGCCGATCGCAGTGGCGGCTCGGTGGCGGCCTTCACCCACCTGTACCTGCCGCCGATGCACCGCCTGGGCTTCGTCGCGCCGAATCTCGGCGACATCCGTGGCGAGAACAGCCCCGGCGGTTTCGTCATGGATTCGCGCCCCGGCCTGTACGACTCGGTGCTGGTGCTGGATTACAAGAGCCTGTATCCGTCGATCATCCGCAGCTTCCTGATCGACCCGGTGGGGCTGGTGGAGGGGCTGCAGCAGCCGGACGACGAGCATTCGGTGGAAGGCTTTCGCGGCGCGCGCTTCTCGCGCAGCCGGCACTGTCTGCCGGCCATCGTCGAGCGGGTGTGGCAGGGGCGCGATGCGGCCAAGCGCGACGGCAACGCCGCGCTGTCGCAGGCGCTGAAGATCATCATGAACGCCTTCTACGGCGTGCTCGGCTCCAGTGGCTGCCGCTTCTTCGACCCACGCCTGGCCTCGTCCATCACCCTGCGCGGGCACCAGATCATGCGTCGCACCCGCGAGCTGATCGAGGCCGAGGGCCATGCGGTGATCTACGGCGACACCGACTCCACCTTCGTCTGGCTCGGCCGCGCCCACGACGAGGCCGAGGCGGCGCAGATCGGCCGCGCCCTGGTAGCCAGGGTCAATGCCTGGTGGCGCGAGCACCTCGCCAGCGAGTACGGCCTGACCAGCGCTTTGGAACTGCAGTTCGAGACCCATTACCGGCGCTTTCTCATGCCCACCATTCGCGGCACCGAGGAGGGCAGCAAGAAGCGCTACGCCGGCCTGGTGCGGGCGGCGGATGGCAGCGAACGCATGGTGTTCAAGGGGCTGGAGACGGTGCGCAGCGACTGGTCGCCGCTGGCTCAGCGCTTTCAGCAGGAGCTGTACCGCCTGGTGTTCGCCGGTCAGCCCTATGCGGACTACGTGCGCGACTACGTCAAACGCACCCTGGCCGGCGAGCTGGACGAGCTGCTGGTCTATCGCAAACGCCTGCGCCGGCGCCTCGACGATTACCAGCGCAACGTGCCACCGCACGTGCGCGCCGCACGCAGCGCCGACGAACATAACCAGCGCCTCGGCCGGCCGCTGCAGTACCAGCGCGGCGGCTGGATCAGCTACCTGATCACCACCACCGGGCCGCAACCGCTGGAACGCCTGCTGTCGCCCATCGACTACGAGCACTACCTGAGCCGCCAGCTCAAGCCGGTGGCCGACGCCATCCTGCCCTTCGTCGGCGGCGATTTCGAGCGGTTGGTGGACGGGCAGCTGGGCCTGTTCTAGAGGCCGTCTCGTTGCATGACGTGCGTGGGGTGCGCCGTGCGCACCAGCTTTCTACTTCGCCGCCACCCTAAAGCCACTCGCTACGGCCCCGCCCAGCTCTCCAGCGCCAGCGCCTGCTGCAGGAAGTCGCACAGCGCCTGGACCTTGGGCGAGGCACGCCGCGCACGCGGATACAGGGCGTGGATCTGATCGTCGGTGGGCCTGATCTCGGCCAGCACCTGCACCAGCCTGCCAGCCTGCAGGTCGCGCTGCACGATGAAGCGCGGCAGCACCGCCACGCCCAGGCCGGCCAGGGCCGCGTCGCGCATGGCCTCGCCGTTGTTGCTGGTGAAGCGCCCGCCGGCCGCCAGGGTCAGTGGGCGCTGCGGGTCAGCCGGATCGTCGAACGACCACAACTGCCCGGCGCTCAGGTTGCAGTAGCCGATGCAGGGGTGTTCGAGCAGCTGCTCCAGGCGCTCGGGCGCGCCATGCTCGCGGATGTAGTCCGGGCTGCAGCACACCACCCGCGGGCTGCTGCCGAGGCGCCGGGCGATCAGGGCGCTGTCGTGCAGGCGCGAGATGCGCAGGCACAGATCGTAGCCTTCGCGCTCGAAGTCGCTGACGCGGTCGTCCAGCTGCAGGGCCAGTTCCAGCTGCGGATGCTGGCGCATGAACTCAGCCAGCCGCGGCGCCAGCCACAAGGTGCCAAAGCTCATCGGCGCAAGAATGCGCAGGCTGCCGGCCAGGCTGCCATCCTCGAAGGCCACCGCCTCGGCGGCGCTCTGCAGTTCGGCCAGCGCGGCCTTGGCCTGGTGATAGAAGCGCTGGCCGCTGTCGGTCGGCGCCACCTTGCGCGTGGAGCGAAACAGCAGCCGGGCGCCCAGGTTGCGTTCCAGGTCGCTGAGACGCTTGCTGACGACCGACTTGGCCACCCCCAGCTGCTGGGCGGCGAGGCTGACGCTGCCGAGTTCGGCGACGCGCAGGAAGGTTTCGATTTCTTGAATATCCAGTTTCATGGAACGACCGTGCGGGGGATTCGGGATGCCGCTCAGCATAACGCCTGGTCGCCGCAGGTGATTGTTCGTTCAAAGCGAAAAGCCATTTCGCCGGGTGGCGGGAGGTGGAACGTTGCGCTGGCGGCTACGCTTGAAATCCCCCACTACGGGTTGATTCGCTCACTGCCAATGGAGGCTACGCCATGTCTTTTACCTACAAGCGTCTGAACAAGGACGATGCCGTCGTGCTGCTGGTCGACCACCAGGCCGGCCTGCTCTCGCTGGTGCGTGACTACTCGCCGGACGAGTTCAAGAACAACGTGCTGGCGCTGGCCGATATCGCCAAGTTCTTCAACCTGCCGACCATCCTCACCACCAGCTTCGAGAACGGCCCCAACGGTCCGATCGTGCCCGAGCTCAAGGCCATGTTCCCCGATGCTCCCTATATCGCCCGGCCGGGGCAGATCAACGCCTGGGACAACGCCGACTTCGTCAAGGCCATCGAAGCCACCGGGCGCAAGCAGCTGATCATCGCCGGGGTGGTCACCGACGTCTGCGTCGCCTTCCCGACCCTGTCGGCGCTGGAGGCCGGCTATGAGGTCTTCGTCGTCACCGATGCTTCGGGCACCTTCAATACCAGCGTGCGCGATGCCGCGCTGATGCGCATGGCCCATGCCGGCGCGCAGATGCTCAACTGGTTCAGCGTCGGCTGCGAACTGCACCGCGACTGGCGCAACGACATCGAGGGCTTCGGCGGCATCCTCGGCGGGCACCTGCCGGCCTACGCCAACCTGATCCAGAGCTACAGCCAGAAGTGACGCGGCGAGCCCCCGCCGGCGCTTGCCGGCGGGGCTATGGGGTATGCGGCCAAGGTGCTTGCAACAGCAACACCAGGAGCAGCCCCGGTATCAGCGACAGGACCCACAGTTGCCAGTGGGCGAGGTACAGCTCGCGGAAGATTTCCCCCGGCGCCCAGGTGTTGCCGAAGGATGGCGCGAACGCCACGGCGCAGCAGTAGGCTGCCAGTGCGGCTGCCGCGACAAAGGTCGCGATCAGTGCCGGGCCGCCGTGACGACGCAGCAGACCCAGTGCGGAGCAGGCGAAGAACAACAGCAGGCCGGGTAGCGAGGCGAACAGCACCTCGCTGGCTGGATGGCTGCCGGGTTCGAGTGTCAGAGGCCATTCCAGCCACAGCCGGTCATGGCGGAGTTCGCCGGTGAGCAGGCCGATGAACAGGCCGGCGCTGAGGGGGATGCCAAGGCCTTGCAGCAGCCGCACGGCCGGCTCACGCAGAACCATGGGGCTAGCCCTCGCCCTTGATTTCCTTGAGGTGCTTGTACACCGTCGCCCGGCCCATGTTCAGCACGTTGGCCACGTAGTTGGCGGCGCTCTTGCCCTTGAACGCGCCTTCGGCGTGCAGCGCCTCGACCAGTTCGCGCTTGTGCTCGCGGGTCAGCAGGTTGAGGCCGAGCTGGCGCTGGCGCAGCCAGGCGTGGAGGAAGGTGTTGATACGTTCCTGCCAGTCGTCGCGAAACAGCGCGTCGGGCTGGGGGATCAGCTTGTTCGCCGAGAGGAACAGGTCGAGTGCCTGACGGGCGCTCTCGAACAGCGAAATATTGAGGTTGATGCACAGCAGCGCGACCGGCTTGCCGCCGGCATCGCGCAGCACGCTGCTGACCGAGCGGATCTTCTGCCCGTCCCAGTTGAGCTTCTCGTAGGGGCCGATGTTGCGCGCGTCGCCGGCGTCGTCGAGCATGTCTTCGAGGGCGGCGTCATCGCCCACCGCGCGCTTGGAGATGTTGTTGGCGATATGGTCGATCTTCTGCGTGCGCAGGTCGTGCAGCACCACCTCGGCATGGGGGAAGAACAGGGTGGCGATGGCGTCGGCGATGGCGCGGTAGTTGTCGAGGTCGGCGGCGGGGCGGGGCGTCATGCGGTGGGCTCCTGGGTCGGCGCGACGAGTGTGCCGCAAAGCGCCGGGGGAGTCATCAGGACGCGCCGGCGCCGCCCCCGGCTGCGGATGCGATCTGCGACGGGCGTCGGGTTTATTCCCGGCCTGCATCCGGGCTGCCTAGGCGCGCAGGGCTGAGCATGGCTTCGCTGAGACCGAAGCGGGTCAGCGCCTCGGGCAG
>NZ_JAODYT010000103.1:0-10883 GCF_029834875.1 Pseudomonas sp. GD04158
CGTCGGCATCCTCGTCGAACCAGCGCTGGGTGACGGTCTTGGTCTGGGTGTAGAAGGTCACCACCTGCTTGCCGTAGGGGCCCAGGTCGCCGAGCTTGGAGGCGCGCGAGCCGGAGAAGGAGAACAGCGGCACCGGCACCGGGATCGGCACGTTGATGCCCACCTGGCCGACGTCGATCTCTTCCTGGAAGTGCCGCGCGGCGGCGCCGGAGCGGGTGAACAGGGCGGTGCCGTTGCCGTTCGGGTTGGCGTTGATGATGTCGATCGCCTCCTGCAGGCTGGCGGCCTGCATCACGCACAGCACCGGGCCGAAGATTTCCTCGCGGTACACGGTCATCTGCGCGGTGACTCCGGAGAAGATGGTCGGGCCGACGAAGTTGCCGTCCTGATAGCCCGGCACGTGCGGGTTGCGACCGTCCAGTTCCAGTTTGGCGCCTTCCTCGACGCCCTTGGCGATCAGGCCGGTGATGCGCTCCAGGGCGGCGCAGGAGATCACCGGGCCGATGTCGGTGCCCGGCTCGGTGCCGGCATTCACCTTGAGGGTCTTGGTGCGTTCGATCAGCTCCGGCAGCCAGGCCTGCGCCTCGCCGACCAGGATCACCACCGGCAGGGCCATGCAGCGCTGGCCGGCGGCGCCGAAGGAGGCGCCGAGCAGGTTGTTGAGGGTCTGCTGCTTGTTGGCGTCGGGCAGCACGATGGCGTGGTTCTTCGCCCCCATCATGCACTGGGCGCGCTTGCCGTTTTGGCTGGCGCGGTTGTAGACATGGGTGCCGACCTGGGTCGAACCGACGAAGGACACCGCCTTGATGTCCGGGTGGTCGCACAGCAGGTTCACCGCATCGACCCCGCCATGGATGACGTTGAGCACGCCCTTGGGCACGCCGGCCTCCAGGGCCAGTTCGACCAGGCGCATGGTCACCAGCGGGTCCTGCTCGGACGGCTTGAGCACGAAGGTGTTGCCGCAGGCGATGGCCATGGGGAACATCCACAGCGGGATCATCGCCGGGAAGTTGAACGGGGTGATGCCGGCGCATACGCCCAGGGGTTGCAGCAGGGTGTAGGTGTCGACGCCGCCGGCGACGTTGTTGGCCAGCTCGCCCATCTGCAGGGTGCCGATGCTGGCGGCATGCTCGACCACTTCCAGGCCGCGGAACACGTCGCCTTCGGCATCGGGCAGGGTCTTGCCCTGTTCGGCGGTGAGCAGGGCGGCCAGCTCCTTGATGTTGTCGCGGATCAGTTGCTGGTATTTGAGGAAGATCCGCGCGCGGGCGCCGATCGGGGTCTTGCGCCAGGTCTTGAAGGCTTCCTTGGCGGCGGCCACGGCGGCGTCCATTTCGGCGGCGGTGGCGAAGGGCACGCGGGCCAGCACCTGCTGGGTGGCCGGGTTGACCACGTCGCGCCACTGGGTGGTCTTGGATTCGACGAATTCGCCGTTGATGAGCAGCTTGACGCTGGGAACGCTGGAAGAGGTCATTTTCGGTCCTGCCTGCTTTCTTGAGGTCGAGTGGGTCCCCTCGGCCGGTGCGGCCGAGCGGTCGGGGTGGTTTGCGGAGGGCCGGCCCGCCGGCCCGGTTTCAGCCCTTGAGCTGCGGGAAGTCTTCTTCGAAGTATTCCTGCGCGCCGCGTTCGCCCTGGCGGCGCTGCACTTCCATCTGCCGCAGTTCGACCCGGCGGATCTTCCCGGAGATGGTCTTGGGCAGCTCGGTGACGAACTCGATGCGCCGCACCCGCTTGTAGGGCGCCAGGTGCTCGCGGGCGAAGGCCAGGATGTTTTCCGCCAGCGCGGCGCTGCCGGGTTCGTCGTGGGCGAGGATGAGGAAGGCCTTGGGCACGGCCAGGCGTACCGGGTCCGGGCTCGGCACGACCGCCACCTCCATCACCGCCGGGTGCTCGATCAGTGCGCTCTCCAGCTCGAAGGGGCTGATGCGGTAGTCGGAGGCCTTGAACACGTCATCGGCGCGGCCAACGAAGGTGACGTAGCCGTCGGCGTCGACCGACGCGGTGTCGCCGGTGCGGTAGTAGCCGCCGCGCATCACCTCGGCAGTCTTCTCCGGGCTGTCCTCGTAGCACAGCATCAGGCCCAGCGGATGGGGCTCCAGCGGCAGGGCCACCTCGCCATCGCTGGCCGGCTGGCCGTCGGGATCGAGCATGCACACCCGGTAGCCGGGCAGCGGACGGCCCATCGACCCGGGTTTGAGCGGCTGGCCGGGGGTGTTGCCGACCAGGGCGGTGGTTTCCGACTGGCCGAAACCGTCGCGCAACCACAGGCCCCAGGCATGCTGGATCTGCTCGATGATCTCCGGGTTGAGCGGCTCGCCGGCGCCCACCAGTTCGCGCAGGCGCAGGCGGCCTTTCAGGCTGGCCAGGTCTTCCTGGATCAGCATGCGCCATACCGTGGGCGGCGCGCACAGGCTGGTGACGCCGTATTTTTCCAGCACGCCGAGCAGGGCCGGAGCGCTGAAGCGGGCGACGTTGTGGATGAAGATGCAGGCGCCGGCGTTCCATGGCGCGAAGAAACAGCTCCAGGCGTGCTTGGCCCAGCCCGGCGAGGAGATGTTCAGGTGCAGGTCGCCCGGCTGCAGGCCGATCCAGTACATGGTCGAGAGGTGGCCGACCGGGTAGCTCTGGTGGCTGTGCAGGACCATCTTCGGTTTGCTGGTGGTGCCGGAGGTGAAGTACAGCAGCATGGGGTCGGTGGCCAGGGTGGTGCCCTCGGCAGTGAACGCGCTGGCGTGCTCCGCGTAGGCCTGGTGCGGCGTCCAGCCCGCCACTGGTGCACCGACGCAGATGCGCGCGCAGTCTGCGGCCAGGTCGGCGAACTTGCCGGTGTGCTCGCTGCCCACCACCAGGTGGCGTACCTGGCCGCGATCGATACGGTCGCGCAGGTCCTCGGCGGTGAGCAGGGCGGTGGCCGGGATCACCACGGCGCCGAGCTTGAAGGCGGCGAGCATGGTTTCCCACAGGGCGATGTGGTTGCCCAGCATCAGCAGCATGCGTTCGCCACGGCGCACGCCGAGGGCGCGCAGGTGGTTGGCCACGCGGTTGGAGCGCTCGGCCAGTTCGGCGAAGCTGTAGCGCTGCTCGCTGCCGTCTTCCTCGACTATCCACAGCGCCGGCGCCTGGTTGCCCTCGGCCATGGCGTCGAAGTAGTCCAGTGCCCAGTTGAACTGGTGCAACTGCGGCCAGCGGAAGTCGCGCACCGCGGTGGCGTAGTCGGTGCGGTGGGCCAGGAGGAAGTCGCGCGCGGCGACGAAGGGTTGGCTGTTGCGGTTCATGGCGGTTCTCCTGCGATCGGCGCGGTACGGGCGGTCAGGCGGCGCGGTGGCCGGCATGGACGAGGCACATGCGGGCGGTCGATGGCGGGAGGAGGGTGGCAGCGGAGGATGGTTTCATGGCGAGTGCCCTTGTTTATTTTTGTTGGGACTGGCCCGGTTTTATCACCAGGCTGGTGAGTCCAGTATAGGTAGGCATTGTTAGGATAAGAACACGTATGGATTCAGGTGCGATATGCAAAAATGTTGCATGTCCCGCAGCGATGTCCCCATGGCTTCTCGACGGTCCGGCCTGGCGGTGGGGATGAAGGGAAGGACCTGATACGCAGGCATAAAAAAGCGCGACGCAAGGAACTTGGTCGCGCTTGGGGCCTTTCGCCCCAGGGAGGCGCCAGGGGTTGGCGCCACGTGGGTCGCGTCAGTGACTGCTGGCGGCGGCTGCGCCGAAGCCGGTCTGGGCCCGCACGAACTGGTCGGCGTAGGCGGCGCGCTCGGCCTGGGCGCGCTTGCTGCGGTCCAGCTTGGAGACCAGCACTATGGTGACGAAGGCCAGCGGCATGGAGAACAGCGCGGGCTGGTCGTAGGGGAACAGCGCTTCGGCATGGCCCAGCACGCCGACCCACACCGAGGGCGAGCCGATCACCAGGGCCAGGGCGCTGATCAGGCCGGCCAGGCCGCCATAGACCGCACCACGGGTGGTAAGGCCGTCCCAGTACATGGCCATGATCAGCACCGGGAAGTTGGCCGAGGCGGCCACGCCGAAGGTCAGGCCGACCAGGAAGGCGATGTTCATCTGCTCGAAGAGAATGCCCAGGCCGATGGCGACCATACCGATGGCCACCGTGGCGATGCGCGAGACGCGCATCTCGTCCTTCTCGTTGGCGCGACCTTTCTTCAGCACCGAGGCGTAAAGGTCGTGGGAGATGGCCGAGGCGCCGGCCAGGGCCAGGCCGGCGACCACCGCGAGAATGGTGGCGAAGGCTACGGCGGAGAGGAAACCGAGGAACAGGTCGCCGCCCACTGCCTTGGCCAGGTGCATGGCCACCATGTTGCCGCCGCCGATCAGGGCGCCGCCGAGCTTGCCGTCGACGAAGTACTGCGGGTCGCCGCCGACGATGACGATGGCGCTGTAGCCCAGGGCGCAGACCACGAGGAAGAAGAAGCCGATGAACAGCGTGGCGAACAGCACCGAGCGTCGCGCCTCGCGGGCGTTGGGCACGGTGAAGAAGCGCATCAGGATGTGCGGCAGGCCGGCGATGCCGAAGACCAGGCCGAGCGACAGCGACACCGCATTGATCGGGTCGGCCAGCAGGGAGCCGGGGCCCATGATCTGCGCGCCGCTGGCATGCAGGGCCACGGCCTGCTCGGCCAGCGTCTCGAAACTGAAGTCGAAACGCGCCAGTGCCAGCACTGCCAGGGTAGTGCCGCCGCCGAGCAGCAGCACCGCCTTGGTGATCTGCACCCAGGTGGTGGCGAGCATGCCGCCGAAAATCACGTAGACCAGCATCAGCGCACCGACCACCACCACCGCGGTGCTGTAGTCGAGGCCGAACAGCAGCTTGATCAACTGGCCGGCGCCGACCATCTGCACCACCAGGTAGCAGCACACCACGGTCAGCGAGCCGAGCGCGGCGAAGCTGCGCACGCGGGTCTGGTCCAGCCGGTAGGAGACGATGTCGGCGAAGGTGTAGCGGCCCAGGTTGCGCAGGCGCTCGGCCATGAGGAAGGTGACGATGGGCCAGCCGACAAAGAAGCCGATGATGTAGACGAAGCCGTCGTAACCCCGGGCGAACACCAGGCTGGACAGGCCCAGCAGGGTGGCCGCCGACATGTAGTCGCCGGCGATCGCCAGACCGTTCTGAAAGCCGCTGATACCGCCGCCGGCGCTGTAGAAGTCGGCGGCCGAACGGGTGCGCCGCGCCGCCCACCAGGTGATCGCCAGGGTGGCTATGACGAAGACGAAGAACATGCCGATGGCATGCAGGTTGAGCGGCTGTTGCTCGGCCGTCAGTGGCGCGGCCTCGGCCAGTGGTGCGCAGAGCGCGAGCAGGAGGGCTGGACGTTTCATACCTGGGACTCCTCGAGGATCTGCGCGCTGAGCGTGTCGAAGTGCAGGTTGGCGCTGCGTACGTACCAGAGGGTGAGCAGCCAGCACAGCAGGATCAGCGCGGCTCCCAGGGGCAGGCCCAGGCTCAGGTTACTGCCGGCGTACAACGGCAGGTGCAGCCAGCCGGGAGCGAAGGCCACCAGCATGATGAAGCTGTAGTACAGGGCCAGCACCAGGCCGCTCAGGGCCCAGGCGAGGCGGGCGCGGCGGCGAGCGAGGCTCTGGAACTTGGGATTGCTGCGTATCAGTGCGCAGGTCAGCGCATGCTTGGCGTGACTACTCATGCTGGTGCTCCGTGGTTGTTGTTGTCGGATCGGTGCGGTTGCCGTCGCGCATGGCACGCGAACGGCGCGGTGAGGAGATCAGTGCCTGGGCGGGCGAGGGCGGTGCGGTTGTCGTCGACGGCGCAGTGAGCGCATGACGGCGCAGCGGCAGTGCGATCCGCAGCGGCCATAAGCGGCGGTGGTCGACCATGCGTTCATGCGATAAGCCCTGAATTGTTGTTGGAGGGGCCGGCCCGATCTGGTCAGGCGTTGTGTCAGGGAGTATATGTAGGCGTATTTACTCTATGTATTGACAAATAAGCCTGACTCATATGCAAAAAAACATGGTAATGGGGCGGATCAACTGGGACGACCTGCGCTTCTTCCTCGAAGTGGCGCGCACTCGCACCGCGAGTGCGGCGTCGCGCAGGCTGGGGGTGGACTACACCACGGTGTCGCGGCGCATCCGCAGCCTGGAGCAGAGCCTGGGCGCGCTATTGTTCGAGAAGTCGCGCAGCGCCGGCTTCGTCCTGACCAGCGAGGGGCAGCGCCTGCTGGGACACGTGGAGAGTCTGGAGGGCACCCTGCAGGTCGCCTGCGAACAGGTCTCCGGCAGCACCGGCGGGCTCGCCGGGCATCTGCGCATCGGTTGCACCGAGGCCTTCGGCTCCTGCTTCGTCACGGCGCAGATGAGCCATTTTCTCGACCACTACCCGAACATCTCGGTGGACATCCTGCCGGTACCGCACTTCATCAGCCTGTCGCGGCGCGAGGCGGACATCGCCATCACCCTGGAACGCCCGGAACGCGGCCCCTATGTCTGCTCGCGGCTGTGCGACTACCGCCTGCGCCTGTACGCCACGCCCGGCTACCTGGCCAACCACGCGCCGATCCGCAGCCGCGACGACCTGGCCGGGCATGCCTTCGTCACCTACGTCGAGGACCTGGCGTTCAGCTTCAAGCTGCTGTACCTCAACGACCTGCTACCCGGTGCGCACAGCCGCCTGCGCAGCACCAGCGTGGTGGCCCAGTACCATGCGGTCCTGGAAGGCCGCGCGCTGGCGATACTGCCGTGTTTTCTCGCCGGCCCCGATCCGCGCCTACAGGCGGTACTGCCGGACGAGGTCGAGGTGATGCGGCAGTTCTGGATGTACTACAGCGAGGATCTGCGCAAGCTCAAGCGGGTCACCCTGGTGGCCGAGTACCTGCGTGCCTGCGCCGAACTCAACCGCGGCCTGCTGCTGGGCGAGTCGACGGAGATGGCCTATCTGCCGAGCCTTTAGGCCGGCGAGCGGCCTGTGCGGTGCTCCTGGTGCTGTCGGGATCGGTGCGCACGGCGCACCCTACGCCTTGCATATGATTCGCGAGGCCTTGTCGTTGCGGTATTGCAGCTTGTCCAGCCCCAGCGACGCCTCGTCGGCCTGGCGGCGCGCCGCGAGAATCACCTCATGGTGCGCCGACTTGCTGCACACCGGGTCGGCGTTGCTGGCGTCGCCGGTGAGCATAAAGGCCTGGCAGCGACAACCGCCGAAATCCTTGTGCTTCTCATCGCAGCTGCGGCATGGCTCGGGCATCCAGTCGTCGCCACGGAAGCGATTGAAGCCGAAGGAATGCCGCCAGATATGTTCGACGCTGTGCTCGCGCACGTTGGGGAACTGCACCGGCAGCTGCCGCGCGCTGTGGCAAGGCAGCGCCGTGCCATCCGGGGTGATGTCGAGAAACAGATTGCCCCAGCCGTTCATGCAGGCCTTGGGGCGCTCCTCGTAGTAGTCGGGAGTGACGAAGATCAGCTTGCAGGGGTGGTTCTCCGCCGCCAGCTTGTCGCGCCACTGGTTGGTGATACGCTCGGCGCGCTCCAGTTGCGCACGGGTTGGCAGCAGGCCGGCGCGATTGAGCTCGGCCCAGCCGTAGAACTGGCAGGTGGCGAGTTCGACGAAGTCTGCCTCCAGCCCCAGGCACAGCTCGATGATGCGCTCGATATTGTCGATGTTGTGCCGGTGCGTGACGAAGTTCAGCACCATCGGGTAGCCATGGGCCTTGACCGCGCGGGCCATGGCCAGCTTCTGCGCGAAGGCCTTGTGCGAGCCGGCCAGGAGGTTGTTCACCTCCTCGTCGGCGGCCTGAAAGCTGATCTGGATATGGTCCAGCCCCGCCTCGGCGAACTCGGCAATCCTCGCTTCGGTCAGGCCGATACCGGAGGTGATCAGGTTGGTGTAGTAGCCCAGGCCGCGCGCCGCCGCGATCAGCTCGGCCAGGTCCTGACGCACCAGCGGCTCGCCGCCGGAGAAGCCCAGCTGCGCCGCGCCCAGCTCGCGGGCCTGGCGGAACACCTCGATCCACTCGGCGGTGCTGAGTTCGGAGCCCTGCTGGGAGAAATCCAGTGGATTGGAGCAGTACGGGCACTGCAGCGGGCAGCGGTAGGTCAGCTCGGCCAGCAGCCAGAGCGGCGGGCCGACCTCGACGGAGCGTTGCAAGGCTCTCTGCGTTGCCGAGGCACCGTTAGGAACGGGGTGGATCGCCGGCTCGGTCGCATGCTCTTGTACGTGTTGCACGCCGTGCTTCTTCGCCTGCTCCTGCGGGGCCGTCATCGGTACAGCCTCGGCGGCTTCGCCGACGCCTTGCAACGGTCCGCGGTCAGCGCAGTTCGATCCAGAACTGGGCATGAGCCACCTCGATGAACTGCTGCACATCGTCGCCCAGCTCCGCGACGTCGGGATAGCGCGCCTCCAGCTCGGCGACGATGTCCGCGACGCTGCGCTGGCCGTCGATCAACTGGAGAATCTCGCCGGCGCTGTCGTTGAGTTTGATCATGCCCTCGGGATAGAGCAACACGTGGCAGCCCTGGGCCGGCTCGAACTGCAGGCGGAAGCCGCGACGGATGGCGGGGACGTTGGGCAGGATGGTCGAGGTCATGGTTGCGGCTCCGTCGTGGTGCGCGCGGCGCACCCTACGTGGAATGCGGCCGTAGGGTGCGCCATGCGCACCGCTGTCTTGATCATAAAGCGATCCCCCGATGCCAGACGCGCTCGGCGGTTACCGTGTGGTACGGCGGGCGCTCCAGCTCGTAGGCCATGCTCATGGCGTCGAGCATGCTCCACAGCACGTCGAGCTTGAACTGCAGGATATTCAGCATGCGCTCCTGTGCCTCACGGGTGCAGTAGTGCTCGAGGGTGATGCGCAGGCCATGCTCGACGTCGCGGCGCGCCTGGCTCAGACGATTGCGGAAGTAGTCGTAGCCGGTCGCATCGATCCACGGGTAGTGCTGCGGCCAGGCGTCCAGGCGCGACTGGTGGATGGTCGGCGCGAACAGCTCGGTCAGCGAGCTGCTGGCCGCCTCCTGCCAACTGGCGCGGCGAGCGAAGTTGACGTAGGCGTCGACGGCGAAGCGCACGCCGGGCAGCACCAGCTCCTGCGACAGCACCTGCTCGCGGTCGAGACCGACCGCCTCGGCCAAGCGCAGCCAGGCCTCGATGCCGCCTTCCTCGCCTGGTGCCCCATCGTGGTCGAGGATGCGCTGAATCCACTCGCGCCGGGTCTCACGATCCGGGCAGTTGGCCATGATCGCGGCGTCCTTAAGTGGGATATTGACCTGATAGTAGAAGCGGTTCGCCACCCAGCCCTGGATCTGCTCGCGGGTGGCGCGCCCTTCGTACATGGCGCGATGAAAAGGATGATGGATGTGGTACAGCGCGCCCTTGGCGCGCAGGGCCTGCTCGAATTCGGCAGGGGTCATGGCAGCTTGGCTCATCAGGATCTCCGATACGCGTTGCCGTAGGGTGCGCCGTGCGCACCAGCATTCTTTGAAGTGCGCACAGCCTGGGCGGCCCCGCACACCCTACAAATGGATGCTCATGCCATCGAACGCGACCTCGATGCCGCGCGCGTCCAGCTCGGCACGCTCGGGCGAATCCAGGTCGAGAATCGGGTTGGTGTTGTTGATATGGATCAGGATCTTGCGTGCGGTCGGCAGGCCGTCGAGCACCTCGAGCATGCCGCCCGGGCCGCTCTGCGGCAGGTGGCCCATCTCGCTGCCGAGCTTGTCGCCCACCTCGCACACGCGCATCTCGTCGTCGCGCCACAGCGTGCCGTCCACCAGCAGGCAGTCGGCGCGGCGCATCCAGCCCAGCAGTTGCTCGTCCACCTGGCCCAGGCCGGGGGCGTAGAACAAGGTCCCGCCCGTGCGCAGGTCCTCGATGAACAGGCCGATGTTGTCGCCCGGGTGCGGATTGCCCCGATGCGGCGAATACGGCGGCGCGCTGCTGCGCAGGGCGATGGCGGTGAGGCGCAGCTCAGGACAGGCGGGGATGCTGAACGGCTTGGCATCCAGCTCGATCAGCCGGTGCTGCAGGCCGCCGTTCCAGTGGCTGAGCATGTTGAACAGCGGAAAGCCGGTGGTCAGGTCCTGATGGACCATCTCGGTGCACCAGACCTGATGCGGGCAGCCTTCGCGCAGGGTCAACAGGCCGGTGCAGTGGTCGATCTGGCTGTCGAGCAGGACGATGCCGGCAATCGCCGTGTCGCGCAGCTGGCGCGCCGGCTGCAGCGCCGGGAAGGCTTCGAGCTGGGCGCGGATGTCGGGCGAGGCGTTGCACAGGATCCACTGCTCGCCTTCGTCGGAGATGGCGATGGACGACTGGGTACGCGGCTGCGCCCGCAGGGTGCCGGCGCGCACGCCGCGGCAGTTGCGGCAGTTGCAGTTCCACTGGGGGAAACCGCCGCCGGCGGCGGAACCGAGAATCTGGATATGCATCTGGGCCTCGCGCGGCAAAAATCAGGCCCCGGCAGGCCGGGGCGGGAAACGCGGCGCGCCAGGCACGCCGCGGCAGGCTCAACGGTTGGCGAAGTACAGGGTCACTTCGAAGCCGATGCGCAGGTCGGTGTAGCTAGGTTTGGTCCACATGCTGCTGTTCCTCCGGTGCTTGGGGTGGTGTCCACGGGCGGGCCGAGCCCGCTCATGGGGGTCAGGGTCTGGCGGCTTGCTGCGCCTTGAGATGGTCCTCGTACTCGCGGCTCATCACATAGGCCTTGATCTGTTCCACCTCGGCCACGCTCAGCGAGTTCTTGAAGGATGGCATGCCCAGCGGACGGAGGATGCCGTCCCGGACGATCTGCTGGAAGTTGTCGCGGCGCCATTGATCCGTATGGCGCAGGTCGGGGATCAGGCCGCCGCTGACGGCGCCGACGCCGTGACACATCGAGCAGTAGTTGCCGTACAGCAGCTTGCCGGCGTCCAGGTCCGCG
>NZ_JAODYT010000104.1:0-10651 GCF_029834875.1 Pseudomonas sp. GD04158
TGGGTCAGGCTGCGCACGGCCGGACGCACCACCATCAGCAACAGCAACAGGCTGATCAGGGCGAACACGCCGAGCCTGGCCAGCTCGTGCACCTTGGCGTTCTCCCACCAGGGCAACGCCTCGCCCTGCGCCGCATCCGCGCCGGCAGCGGTGAAGGGAAACACGCTGAGGGTCAGCAGATCGCCGCGCGCCTGGTTGAAGCCCACGGCGCTCTTGACCATGGCTTCCAGCTCCGCGCGCGCCTCGGCGGTCCAGCCGCCCTCGGGCGCCGCCGCGGCGTTGAGCACCACGGCAATGCTCTGCTGGCGCAGACTGAACGGTGCGTGCTTGACGTGGGTGACGCTCTGGTCGTAATCGAGCTGGCGATTGGATTCCTTGCGCAGCGAGGTGGCCGCCTTGCTGGCCGCCTCGCCCTCGGCCGGCGGCTGCCCTTCGACCGGCTCCGGGGCGGGCTGCGGCGGACGGTTGGCCAGCGAACCGGGAACGCCGAGGGCCAGCTGATCGAGCACGCTTTCGTCGCGCAGCACTTCGTTGCGCAGGCGCGGGGTCTCGCCGTAGGCCTGGAAGGTCTCCTCCTTCTGGCTGAAATCGATATCGGCGGCGACGCTGATGCGGTAGTTGCCATTACCCAGAACCGGCGCCAGCACCGCCTCGGCGTTGGCCACCGCCTTGTTCTGGTAGTCGTCGACCACCTGCCAGTTCTGCACCGGACCGCCGAGGGTATCGATGCCGCGCGACAGCAGCGCGCCGTACTGATCGACCACCTGCACGTTGGCCGCATCGAGCTGCGGCACGCTGCCGGCCACCAGATTGACGATGGCGCTGACCTGCTCCGGCGCCAGCTTGTAGCCGGGCGCCAGCTGCAACATCACCGAGGCCTTGCCCGGCTCGCGCTTGCCGACCACGAAGGAGCTGCTTTCCTGCAGCGCCAGGTGCACGCGGGCACCTTCCACACCCTTGAGCGCCATCACCGTGCGCGCCAGCTCGCCCTCCAGGCTGCGCTTGAGGCGCACGTCCTGAACGAACTGGCTGGTGCCCAGCGGCTCGTCCTTGTCGAACAGCTCGTAACCGGCCGGCACCTTGACCTGCACGCCCTTGGCCGCCAGCAGCATGCGCGCGCGGCCGAGCTGATCCTCGCGCACCAGCACCTGACCACTTTGCGGATGCAAGCGGTAGCTGATGGCGTCGCCGTCGAGCACCTGCATCACCTCGGCGGCCGGGTAGGCCTCGCCGGTGCCGTACAGCGGGCGGAAAGAGCCCTGGTCACGCCAGAGATAGAACACTACGCCGACGGCAAGTAGCGCGGCGATCAGCGCCAGGCCGACCAGGCTCAGGCGCGGGTCGAGTTTCAGGCCGCCTTCGGGCAGCTTGCTTTTCAGGGTCTGCAGCACGCGTCAGGCTCCCGGTCCGCTTACAGCGGCATCTTCATGATGTCGTCGAAGGCCGAGGCCAGCTTGTTGCGCACCTGCAGCAGGGCGCTGAAGGACACGCTGGCCTTCTGGCTCTCGATCATCGCCCCGACCAGATCGTCGCTCTGGCCACTGTCGACGGCCGCCATCAGCGCACCGGAACGATGCTGCTGGGCATCCACCGCACGCACCGCGTCGTCGAAGGCGGCGGCGAAACCGGCTTCGCCGGGCCCGGCGAAGGCCTGCGCCGGCTTGATCGGCGCCGCTTCGCTGAGGTTCTTCAACTGCTCCATACGGCCGAGCAGGTCCTGCTGCACCTGACTAATCGAGTTCATCCTGCGGTCTCCTAGACGGGAATCTGTACGCCCTGCTCGCGCATGGCATTGAGGCGGTAGCGCAGCGCGCGCGGGGTCATGCCGAGGCTTTCGGCGGCCTTGGTCTTGTGCCCGCCGAAACGGCGGATGGTGTCGATCACGTGCTGGTACTCGGCCCACTTGCCACTGGCGCGCAGGGCCGCCTTGCCGCCCTCCAGCAGTTGCGGCTGCAGGCGCGGCGTCGACTCCGGCGCGCTGCTCACGGGCACGCTCAGGCCCAGGTCCTGAGCCTGGATATACAGGCCATTGCGCAGAATCAGCGCGCGCTGCAGGCAGTTCTCCAGTTCGCGCACGTTGCCCGGCCAGTCATAGGCCAGCAGCGCGCGGCAGGCATCTTCGGTCAGCAGTTCATGGCGCGCGTCCTGCGGCGCGTACTGGCGAATGAAGCGGCGCGCCAGCGGCAGCACGTCTTCCTTGCGCTCGCGCAGCGGGCTGATGTGCAGCGGCAGCACATCGAGGCGGAACATCAGGTCGGCGCGGAAACGGCCTTCGGCCACTTCCTGCTGCAGGTCACGGTTGGTGGCGGCGATGATGCGCACATCCAGAGCGATTTCACGGCGCCCGCCCAGGCGCTCGACGCGCTGCTCCTGCAGCACCCGCAGCAGCTTGGCCTGCAGCCCCAGCGGCAACTCGCCGATTTCGTCGAGCAGCAGGGTGCCGCCGTTGGCCAGTTCGAACTTGCCCGGCTGCGCGCTGACCGCACCGGTGAAGGCGCCCTTCTCGTGGCCGAACAGGATGGATTCGAGCATCTGCTCAGGGATAGCCGCGCAGTTCACGGCAATGAAGGGCGCATCGTCCTGCGTCGAGAAGCGGTGGATGTAGCGCGCCATCAGCTCCTTGCCGGTGCCGGTCTCGCCGGTGATGAGGATCGGGGCACGGGTCATGGCCACGCGCTGGGCCATGGCCAGCAGACGGCGGCCGGCCTGCGAGCAGGAAACGAAGCCCTCCTCGCCTGCGCTGGCCGACTCCTGGCGACGCAGCAGTGCACTGAGCTGGGCCTCGCTGAACGGCGCCAGCAGATAATCGACGCAGCCCAGCTCGAGCAGCGCCGCGGCTTTTTCCTGATCGGCATATTCGACCACCGGCACCACGCCGACGCGGCTGGCCTGACGCAGAATGGCGCCCACCTGGGCATACAGCGTATTGCCGGCCAGGCTGCTGACGAACACCAGCACCAGGCTGGCACCTTCCAGCGCGGCCGGATCCAGCTCCAGGCAACTGGCGAAGCGACGGACAGGAAAGCCCCGACGCTGCAGGCCGCCGGTCAGCAGACGCTCGCTGGCGGCATCGGCCTGACCGACCACGACTATATGTTGCTGCCCCAGCTGTTCATCGAACAGCTCGTCGCAGGCGTAACTTACCGTTTGAGTTGAGTGCTTCAAGGTAAATCACCCGATGTCTTTGTCTGCCAGCTGGCTCGTTCGACCCCGCGTTCAAAACTGCCAACCAGATGACAGATTTTTTTCACTTGGCCCCTTAATCTTTCGAAACTTTCCGCCGCCCTTATCGATCAACTCGGCAGCAACTGCCGGCCTGCCTTTATAGGCTCGCGACGGAACACGGCGCGAACGTTAACAAGCGCACGAAAAATCGCCGAATTACTTGCTGTTATTTGCTATCAATGATGGCCAAGCGCTATCAAAAACAGCATTTGATATCTATTGATTTAATTTCCCGCCCTCCCTCCGCCTAGACTTCCCCCCGTCATCCCTGGCCTGCAGCGCTGCGCCGGATGCAATCGACGCCATGGCCAAGGCGATGCTGCTACGGCCCGCCGGCACATCAAAACATCCTCTGCACGCCCAGCGAAGTACTCCCTGGTGCACGCGCAGTTACAACCAGGAATACAGCCCACAACATGACCGGGATTAAAAAAGTCCTTCATGGCGTGCCCGCCGACAGTCTGACCCGGTTGAAACCGCAGAAACTTGGCCGGCACTATCACAAGATTCCCCACTATATTCGCGAGCTTTCCAGCAAGTATCCGCGAATCATCAGCGACTACTTTCTGCGCAACTATCGAATCAATCTCGAACTGCTTCGAGTCGATGTTCACGAGCAGGTAGATAAAGAAGCCGAATGCCTTTATCGCTCGACCCTGGGCAAGGTCGGTTTCGCCATCGACCGCGCCCTGCTGACCGAGGCGCTGGAGTGCTACTACGGCGGCACCTGCCTGCCCAACCACGAAGCGCCGCCGGTCAGCACCTCGGAACAGCGCATGCGTACGCGCCTGGGCCTGGACGTCAGCCAGCTGTTCGCCCGCTCGATTCTCGCCGGGCAGACCTTCGGCAAGCTCGAGCCTTACGACAACGCCTACGAAGAGGCGACCTGGGAGTACGTGGCGGAGTTCCACTTCACCAGCCACATCACCGGCAGCCAGGCATCGATCTTCATCTATCTGGACACGCAACTGGTCGATGAGCTGACCAACCGCCTGACGCCCCCGGCACCGGTGGCCCAAAGCGGCAATTCGCTCAATCAGATACGCCAGTTGCCGGTGCGCCTGGACTGCGTGGTGGCCAGCCTGCAGATGCCGCTGGCCCAGGTACTGGCCCTGCGTCCCGGTGACATTCTGCCGATGCGCCTGCTGGAGCGCTGCGACGTGCAGATCAACCAGCAGAAGCTGTTTCGCGGCGCCATCTTCGAAGACGACGGCTCCTTGTTCCTGACTTCTCTTGAGAGCGTGAAGACCCCATGAGTAGCCCCATTTCCGATAATGATTTCGACAGCCTGATCAACGATGCCGGCCTCAACCTCGACGAGCCCGTCAGCGAGCCCGTCGCGGAGCAGGCGCCCGCCAGCCTGCCGCAGCAGGACCTGAGCTTCTTCGGCAAGATTCCGGTCAATGTCACCCTGGAAGTGGCCTCCACCGAGATCACCCTCAAGGAGCTGATGGATGTCGACGCCGGCAGCGTGATCGCCCTCGACAAGCTGGCCGGCGAGCCGCTGGACGTGAAGGTCAACGGCGCCCTGTTCGCCAAGGCCGAAGTGGTGGTGATGAACGGCAACTACGGCCTGCGCATCGTCGAGCTGTCCGGTAGCGGCCTCAGCGGGCTGGGCGTGTGATGCTGCGCCGGCTGCTGCAACTCGGCCTGCTGCTGGCGGCCCTGTGCTGCCCGCTGCTGGCCCAGGCGGCTGGCGGCGACATCACCCTGTTCAACTTCAACGACAGCGAAGACGGCCAGACCCTCAGCGTCAAACTGCAGATCCTGCTGATCATGACGCTGCTGGGCTTTCTCCCGGCCATGCTGATGATGATGACCTGCTTCACCCGCTTCATCATCGTCCTGGCCATCCTGCGCCAGGCCATCGGCCTGCAGCAGAGCCCACCCAACCCGGTGCTGATCGGCATTGCCCTGTGCCTCACCCTGCTGGTGATGCGCCCGGTGTGGCAAGAGATGTACACCGAGGCCTATGTGCCGTTCGAAGCGGATCAGATCAGCCTCGAACAGGGTCTGGGCGAAGGCAAGCGCATCATCAGCCAGTTCATGTTGGCGCAGACCAGCAAGAACTCGCTGGAAACCCTGGTCGCCCTGGCCGGCGAAGAGCTGCCTGAGGACCTCGCTCAACTGGACTTTTCTCTACTGCTGCCGGCCTTCGTACTGAGCGAGCTGAAGACCGCCTTCCAGCTCGGCTTCATGATCTTCGTGCCCTTTCTGGTGATCGACCTGGTGGTGGCCAGCGTGCTGATGGCGATGGGCATGATGATGCTGTCGCCGATGATGATCTCGCTGCCGTTCAAGCTGCTGGTCTTCGTGCTGGTCGACGGCTGGACGCTGCTGGTCGGCACCCTCACCAGCAGTATTCAGCCCTATTAGCGAGGCCTTGCGATGCTCACGCCCGAACACGCCGCCCAGCTGGTGGCTCATGCCGTCTACATCACCGGTCTGATCGTCTGCGTGCTGGTGGTGCCGAGCCTGCTCGGCGGCCTGCTGGTGAGCATTTTCCAGGCGGCTACGCAGATCAACGAGCAGATGCTCAGCTTCCTCCCACGCCTGCTGATCACCCTGGCGATGCTGGTGTTCGCCGGCCACTGGATTCTGCGCACCCTGGGGGATCTGTTCATCGAAACCTTCAAGCAGGCCGGGCATCTGGTGGGCTGACGCATGTCCGAACCCGTGCTGCATGCCAGCCAGTATCTGACCAGCCTGCAGGCTTACTGGTGGCCGTTCTGCCGCATCCTGGCGCTGCTCAGCATGGCCCCCTTGTTCAACCACAAGGCGGTATCGGTGCGTGTGCGCTTCCTGCTCGCCCTGGCGCTGACGGTGGCATTGGGCGCGGCATTGCCGGACATGCCGCCGATCGACCCGCTGTCGCTGCAAGGCCTGATGACCGCACTGGAACAGATCGCCTTCGGCGTGCTACTGGGCCTGACCCTGCAACTGGTGTTCACCATCTTCATGCTGGTCGGCGAGGTGGTATCGACGCAGATGGGCATGAGCATGGCGCGCTACAACGATCCGGTGAACGGCGTGTCGTCGTCATCGATCGTCTATCAGCTGTACTTCATCCTGCTGGTGCTGCTGTTCTTCGCCATCGACGGCCATCTGGTCACCGTCAGCGTGCTGTACCAGAGCTTCCTGTTCTGGCCGGTGGGCAGCGGTCTGCATTACCTGGGCGCGCAGAGCTTCGTCCAGTCCTTCGCCTGGGTATTGGCCGCCGCCGTGCTGGTGACCCTGCCGATCGTGTTCTGCCTGACCCTGGTGCAGTTCTGCTTCGGCCTGCTCAACCGCATTTCGCCGGCGATGAACCTGTTCTCCCTGGGCTTTCCCATCAGCATTCTGATGGGCCTGCTGTGCATCTACCTGACCCTGCCCAACCTGCCGGACAGCTACCTGCACCTGACCCGCGAGCTGCTCAATGGCATCGGCGTGATCCTGCGCGAGGGCGGCGATGTCTGAGCAGAACAGCGGCCAGGAAAAGACGGAAGAGGCCTCCGCGCACAAACTGAAGAAGAGCAAGGAAGACGGCCAGGTCGCGCGCTCCAAGGACCTGTCGACCACCATCTCGCTGCTCGCCACCCTGTTCATCCTCAAGTTCAGTGCCGGGCTGTTCCTCGAGGGGCTGAGCGACAGCTTCCGTCTGTCCTATATCCAGTTCGGCCACAGCGAGATCGGCCTAGACGACCTCGACACTCTGCTCGGCTACAACATGCTGGTGTTCATCAAGCTGCTGGCACCGATGCTGCTCACCTCCGTGCTGGTGGTGGCGTTGTCGCTGGTACCGGGCGGCTGGGTGTTCTCGGCGAAGAACTTCGCGCCAAAGCTGAGCAAGCTCAACCCCATCACCGGCCTGGGGCGGATCTTCTCCGCGCAGAACTGGAGCGAGCTGCTCAAGTCGGTGCTCAAGGTGCTGGTGCTGCTCGGCGTCGGCTATGTGCTGGTGCGCGCCGCGTTGCCCGAGCTGATCGCCCTGCAGCGCAGCAGCGTAGTGCAGGCGATCTCGGCCGCACTGAACCTGACCTTCAACCTGATTCTCTGCCTGATGCTGGTGTTCGTGCTGTTTTCCTTTATCGACATCCCGCTGCAGCGTTACTTCTTCCTCAAGAAGATGCGCATGACCAAGCAGGAGCGCAAGGAAGAACACAAGAACCAGGAGGGCCGCCCGGAGGTCAAGGCGCGCATCAAGCAGCTGCAGCGGCAGATGCTGCAACGTCAGATCAGCAAGGTGATCAAGAATGCCGACGTGATCATCGTCAACCCGACGCACTATGCCGTGGCGCTCAAGTACGACAGCAAGAAGGCCGCCGCCCCCTTCGTGCTGGCCAAGGGCGTCGACGAGACCGCGCTGTACATGCGTCAGATGGCCAAAAAGCACGAACTTGAAGTGCTGGAGATTCCGCCGCTGGCGCGCGCCATCTACTTCACCACCCAGATCAATCAGCAGATCCCGGCGCCGCTGTATACCGCGGTCGCCCATGTGCTGACCTACATCCTGCAGCTCAAGGCCTGGCGCCAGGGCCGCAGAAGCAAGCCGCAACTGGCGAGCAACCTCCCGATTCCCGACAGCTTGGCCAACAGGGGCTGATCCATGAACCTACTGCAGCAACTCGCGCCCACCTTCCGCAGCGGCCGCATCGGCATTCCGGTGCTGATCCTGTCGATCCTGGCCATGGTCATCCTGCCCCTGCCGCCGGTGCTGCTCGATGCCCTGTTCACCTTCAACATCGCCATGGCCATCCTGGTGCTGCTGGTCAGCGTGTCGTCGAAGAGCCCGCTGGACTTCTCCCTGTTCCCCACGGTGATTCTGATCACCACCCTGCTGCGCCTGTGCCTGAACGTCGCCTCCACCCGCGTGGTGCTGCTTGAGGGCCATACCGGCACCGGTGCGGCGGGCAAGGTGATCGAGTCGTTCGGCGAGGTGGTGATCGGCGGCAACTTCATCGTCGGCCTGGTGGTGTTCGTGATCCTGATGATCATCAACTTCATCGTCATCACCAAGGGCGGCGAGCGTATCTCCGAGGTCACCGCGCGTTTCACCCTCGATGCCCTGCCGGGCAAGCAGATGGCCATCGACGCCGACCTCAACGCCGGCCTGATCGAGCAGAACGAAGCCAAGCGTCGCCGCGCCGAAGTGGCCAAGGAAGCCGACTTCTACGGGGCCATGGACGGCGCCTCGAAGTTCGTCCGCGGAGATGCCATCGCCGGCATCCTGATCCTGCTGATCAACCTGTTCGGCGGCTTCGCCATCGGCCTGTTCGTCTACGACCTGGGCGCCGGCCAGGCCTTCCAGCAGTACGCCCTGCTCACCATCGGCGACGGCCTGGTGGCGCAGATCCCGGCGCTGCTGCTGTCCACCGCGGCTGCGATCATCGTCACGCGGATCAACGAGTCCTCGGACATCACCGATCAGGTGCACCGCCAGCTGCTGGCCCAGCCGGCGCTGCTCTACACCGTGGCCGGCATTCTCTTCACCCTGGCCCTGGTGCCGGGCATGCCGCACCTGGCCTTTATCAGCTTCGCCGCATTGGTGGCCTTCATCGCCTGGATGGTGTCGCGCAACGGCCCGCCGAAAGAAGCGGCGAGCCTGGAGCAGGTCGAAGCCCTGGGCAAGGCGATGGAACAGGAGCGCGCGCAGAACCTGGCGTGGGAGGACATCCCGCTGGTGGAGCGCCTGTCGGTATCGCTGGGCTACAAGCTGGTCGGTTTGGTCAACGAAGCCGCCGGCGCGCCCCTGACCCAGCGCGTGCGCGGCGTCCGCCAGACCCTGTCGGAGAGCCTGGGCTTCCTGTTGCCGGAGGTGCAGATCCGCGACAGCCTGCGCCTGAAAGCCTCGCAATACAGCATCCAGATCAACGGCGAGAAGATCGACGGAGCCGAGTTGCACGCCGACCGCATGATGGCCATTCCCTCGCCGGAGCTCTATGGCGAGATCGACGGCATTCTCGGGGTCGACCCGGCCTATCGCATGCAGGTGGTATGGATTCAGCCGGAGGACAAGGCGCGTGCGCTGAACCTCGGCTACCAGGTGATCGACTGTGCCAGCGTCATCGCCACCCACCTGAACAAGGTGATCCGCGAACATCTGCCGGACGTGTTCAAGCACGACGATGTCGACCATCTGATGCAGCGCCTGCAGCTGCAGGCGCCGAAGCTGGCCGAGAGTCTGAAGAACCAGCTCAGCTACACCCAGCAGCACCGCGTCTACCGCCAGTTGCTGCAGGAGCAGGTGCCGCTCAAGGATATCGTCACCATCGCCACCACCCTGCTGGAAGCCAGCGAGTCGACCAAGGATCCGGTGCTGCTGGCGTCCGACGTGCGTTACGCGCTGCGGCGCAGCATCGTCGGCATGATCGCAGGCGAGCGGCAGGAGCTGTCGGTGTTCATACTCGAAAATGCGCTGGAAAACACCCTGCTCAATGCCCTGGCCATCGCCCAGCAGGCCGGTCCGGTGAGCCTGGACAACATCCCGGTGGAACCAAGTCTGCTCAACCAGTTGCAGAACACCATGCCAGTGGTGAAAGAAAAACTGCGCAAGGACGGCCATCCACCGATCCTTACCGTGATGCCGCAGCTACGCCCGCTGCTGGCGCGCTACGCCCGGGTCTTCAGCCCCGGCCTGCACGTGCTGTCGCAGAACGAGATCCCGGACCGGGTGGGCGTCAATATCCTCGGTACCCTGGGCTGATCGCGGCGCTTTTGTCCTAGGGTGGATGGCGCTTTCCGCATCCACCTGCTGCGCTTCTTCCCTAGGCGTCGCGCGGCCGAGCACGGCGTGCGCTCCGTCCGCCATACCTGTTGCTATACCTGCTCCTTGCGCTTGTTGCGCATCCCATCGATCAAGCGCACATAGGCCGGCGCCTCGCCGACCACCGCCAGCCCTGCCTCGAAGAAGCCGGTGCGGCTGTTCTCCTGCGACCACTGGCAGACCATGTCCACATCCACCTGACGCATCTCGCCGTCACGATCGCGCATGCGCAAACGCAACTTCAGCTCGCGACCAGGCTCGACGAGGCTGTCGCCGAGCAACTTCATCCCGCATTCCGATACGTCACCGGCGTAGCCGATCAACGTATCGCGCTCACGGTCGCTGATCTTGATACGAAAGGTGGAGCGGAAGGTGATACGGCTCGATTGACGCATAGGAGAAAGGCCTTAGTGCTCGCCACGTCTTGTTGGATCGCGAAGATCAGGAGCCATCAAGCGCGTCATACGAAGCGAAGCCGCACATTGATAGCCTGTGATTCATCAACGCAAGGCGACCATGGCGTGCAGAGACTTAAATTCGAACTCGGCCAAGCACCACGCTGGAGCCATCTATCGCCTATAGCAGCGAGCTCCGCTCGCAAAGCTGCCGCAAGGCACACCCACCGCAGGGTGCGCCGCGCGCACCGTTGTAACCGCGTTATTATCGGTGCGCACAGCGCCC
>NZ_JAODYT010000105.1:0-10498 GCF_029834875.1 Pseudomonas sp. GD04158
GCCACCTGGCTGCCGCGCCTGTTCTATCTGGCCGTGGCCGGCTGGATGGCTTACGGGCTGCTGACCGGCGGTGGATTCTTCCCGGCGCTGCCGGCGGGGCTGGCTGGCCGGTAATTTGCTGGTCAGGCGTACGTCGATCCGGTTGAAAGCTGAGCGCAAGTGCCCTGCGCTAACCTTCACCGCGTCTACGCCAATAGCAAAAAGACCAAGAAGCGATTCAACCGAATCTGGAATACGCCCCATGCCCATCCTGCAACGTGCATCCCACCATGAGCTGCGTAGCGCCTTCAGAGCGCTGCTGGCTTCCGAGCGCTGCTATCACACCGCCTCGGTCTTCGATCCCATGTCCGCCCGTATCGCCGCCGATCTCGACTTCGAGGTCGGCATCCTCGGCGGCTCCGTCGCCTCCCTGCAGGTGCTCGGTGCGCCGGACTTCGCCCTGATCACCCTCAGCGAATTCGTCGAGCAGGCCGCGCGCATCGGCCGCGTCGCCCGCCTGCCGGTGATCGCCGATGCCGACCACGGTTACGGCAACGCGCTCAACGTGATGCGCACCGTGGTCGAGCTGGAACGCGCCGGCGTCGCCGCGCTGACCATTGAAGACACCCTGCTGCCGGCCCAATTCGGTCGCAAGTCCACCGACCTGATCTCCATCGAGGAGGGCGTCGGCAAGATCCTCGCCGCGCTGGAAGCGCGCGTCGACCCGGAGCTTTCCATCATCGCCCGGACCCATGCCGGCGTACTGGAGGTGGACGAGGTGATCCGCCGCACCCGCGCCTACGAGGCGGCCGGGGCCGACGGCATCTGCCTGGTCGGGGTCAGGGACTTCGCCCACCTGGAGCAGATCGCCGCAGGCCTCAAGGTGCCGCTGATGCTGGTCACCTACGGCAACCCCGAGCTGCGCGACAACCAGCGCCTGGCACGCCTGGGCGTGCGCATCGTGGTCAACGGCCATGCGGCCTACTTCGCCGCGATCAAGGCCACCTACGACTGCCTGCGCGAGCAGCGCGGCGCCCAGCCGTGCGACCTCAACGCCACCGAGCTGACCCACAAGTACACCATGCCCGAGGATTACATTCTCTGGGCCAAGGAGTTCATGGAAGTCCGCGAGTAACGACAGGCAGCACTTGCACTTCGCCTGCCCCGGGCGCATATCTGTTCGGTAGGGGCGAGGAGGTGCAGCATGGCAAGTGGTTGGGCGAACGACGACGCGGTACAGGAACAGATCGACAGCAGCATCGAGGACGCCATCGCGCGTGCCCGCAGCCAGCTGCCGAAAGGCGAGAGCCTGCGGCACTGCGAGGAATGCGACGCCGTCATTCCCGAAGCCCGTCGTCAGGCGATTCCCGGCGTGCGCCTGTGCGTAAAGTGCCAGGCCGAGCACGACCGGGAAAACGCCGCCTACAGCGGTTACAACCGCCGCGGCAGCAAGGACAGTCAGCTGCGCTGAGCAAGCGGTACGGCACCTATTCGAGTCCTGATGGTCTAGTGCTACTAAGACCGTGACTCAGGAAGAGGAGGTGCCTGCATGACGATTTTCGAAGCCTTGCGCATCAGCCACGACATCCAGCGCGAACTGGCGCAGAAACTGATCGCCACCCAGGGCGACAGCGCCGAGCGCCACGCCTTGTTTTCTCAGCTCAAGCAGGAACTGGCCGTGCATTCGGTGGCCGAAGAACGCCATTTCTATATCCCCCTGATGCAGCAAGATGCTGGTGTGGATCTGTCGCGCCATGCGATTGCCGAGCATCACCAGATGGATGAAATGGTCGAGGGCCTGGAAGAAACCGACCCCAGCAGCCCGAGCTGGCTGGCGCAAGCCAAGGCGCTGGCGGAAAAGGTCGAGCACCATCTCAAGGAAGAAGAACACACCTTCTTCCAGATGGCCGGCAAACTGCTTCGCGACAAGGAGAAGCAGCAACTGGCCGGTGATTACCTGAACGCCTACGACCAGATGAAGCAGGCGTCCTGACAGACCAATGAGAGCCGGGCATAACGCCCGGCTTTTGCGTCAGAACAGGAAATACCGCTGCGCCATCGGCAGCACCTCGGCCGGCTCGCACCAGAGCAACTGGCCGTCGGCCCTGACCTGATAGTTCTGTGGATCGACCTCGATGTTCGGCAGGTAGCCGTTATGGATCAGGTCGGTCTTCTGCACCTCGCGGCAGCCTTTGACCACGCCGATCTTCTTCTTCAGACCCAGCTGCTCGGGCATGCCGGCGTCGAAGGCGGCCTGGCTGATGAAGGTGATGCTGGTGGCATGGCGGCTGCCGGCGTAGCTGGCGAACATCGGCCGGTAATGCACCGGCTGCGGTGTCGGGATCGAGGCGTTGGCATCGCCCATCAGGCTGGCGGCAATCGCCCCGCCCTTGAGGATCAGCGTCGGCTTCACGCCGAAGAAGGCCGGGCGCCAGAGCACCAGATCCGCCCACTTGCCCACTTCGATCGAGCCCACTTCATGGCTGATGCCATGGGTGATCGCCGGGTTGATGGTGTATTTGGCGATATAGCGCTTGGTGCGGAAGTTGTCGTTGCCGGGGGCGTCCTCGGGCAGGGCGCCGCGCTGTTTCTTCATCTTGTCGGCGGTCTGCCAGGTACGCGTGATCACCTCGCCGACGCGACCCATGGCCTGGCTGTCGGAACTGATCATGGAGAAGGCGCCGAGGTCGTGGAGGATGTCTTCTGCCGCAATGGTTTCCCGGCGGATACGGCTCTCGGCGAAGGCCACGTCCTCGGCGATGCTCGGGTCGAGGTGGTGGCAGACCATCAGCATGTCCAGATGCTCGTCGATGGTGTTGCGGGTGAAGGGCCGGGTCGGGTTGGTGGAACTGGGCAGCACATTGGGGAAGCCGCAGGCCTTGATGATATCCGGCGCATGGCCGCCGCCGGCGCCCTCCGTGTGGTAGGTGTGGATGGTGCGGCCCTTGAAGGCGCCCAGGGTGGTCTCGACGAAGCCGGACTCGTTCAGGGTGTCGGTGTGGATCGCCACCTGCACATCGTATTGGTCGGCCACGCTCAGGCAGTTGTCGATGGCCGCCGGGGTGGTGCCCCAGTCCTCGTGCAGCTTCAGGCCGATGGCGCCGGCCTTGACCTGTTCGATCAAGGGCTCCGGCAGCGAGGCGTTGCCCTTGCCGGTGAAGCCCAGATTCATCGGGAAGGCGTCGGCGGCCTGCAGCATGCGCGCCATGTGCCAGGGCCCCGAGGTGCAGGTGGTGGCGTTGGTGCCGGTGGCCGGTCCCGTGCCGCCGCCGATCATGGTGGTGACGCCGCTCATCAGCGCCTCTTCGATCTGCTGCGGGCAGATGAAATGGATATGGGTGTCGATGCCGCCCGCGGTAAGGATCATGCCCTCGCCGGCGATCACCTCGGTGCCGGCGCCGATGGCGATGGTCACGTCGGGCTGGATATCCGGGTTGCCGGCCTTGCCGATGGCGGCGATGCGTCCGTCCTTGAGGCCGACGTCGGCCTTGACGATGCCCCAGTGGTCGATGATCAGGGCGTTGGTGATCAGGGTGTCGACCACGTCGGCGGCGCACAGCTGGCCCTGGCCCATGCCGTCGCGGATCACCTTGCCGCCGCCGAATTTTACTTCTTCACCGTAGGTGGTGAAGTCCTTCTCGACTTCAATCCACAGGTCGGTATCGGCCAGGCGCACCTTGTCGCCGAGGCTGGGGCCGAACATGTCGGCATAGGCTTGTCTGCTGATCTTCATTGGCTCGTCCCGTAGGGTGCGCTGTGCGCACCGTTGCTATCTGTGTCGTTGCTGGTGCGCGCGGCGCACCCTACGAAAATTGGTATCTCAAAGATCGCCCATCACCCGGCCGGCGAAGCCGAACACCCGGCGCGCGCCGGCCAGATCGACCAGTTCCACCTCACGGCTCTGCCCAGGTTCGAAACGCACCGCGGTGCCGGCGGGGATGTTCAGGCGCATACCTCGCGTGGATGCTCGATCGAAGATCAGCGCATCGTTGGTCTCGAAGAAGTGATAGTGCGAGCCGACCTGGATCGGCCGGTCGCCACTGTTGGCCACGGACAGGGTCAGGGTGCGGCGGCCGGCATTGAGCTCGATCTCGCCGTCGGCAATCTGGTATTGGCCGGGAATCATGGGTTGCTCACTCCAGAATCAATTGCATAAAGGTCAGATCCAGCCAGCGCCCGAACTTGCGGCCGACCTGGGGCATCTGCCCGGTGGTGATGAAGCCGAGGCGCTGGTGCAGGCGAATCGAGGCGGCATTTTTCGACTCGATGGCGGCGACCATGACGTGCAGGTTGGCGACCCGAGCGCGCTCGATCAGCGCCTGCATCAGCGCCGGGCCCAGACCCTGACCGCGCTGGTCGGCGCGTACGTAGACCGAGTGCTCGACGGTGTGGCGAAAGCCCTCGATGGTGCGCCAGATGCCGTAGCTGGCGTAGCCGACTACCTCGCCGGCGGCGTCATGCGCGACCAGCACGGGAAAGCCGGCCGCCGTGCGTTCGGCCAGCCAGGCGCGGCGGTCGGCCAGGTCCACCAGGGTCTCGTTCCAGATCGCCGTGGTGTGCTGCACGGCGTCGTTGTAGATGGCCAGGATTCCGGGCAGATCGGCTTCGCCGGCATTCACTATCGAATAACTCATGAATCACGCAATCGGCTGGTGGACGGTCACCAGCTTGGTGCCGTCGGGAAAGGTGGCTTCGATCTGAATCTCCGGGATCATCTCCGGCACGCCCTCCATCACCTGCTCGCGACTCAGCAGGGTGGTGCCGAAGTGCATCAACTCGGCGACGGTCTGGCCGTCGCGCGCGCCTTCGAGCAGCGCGGCGGAGATATAGGCCATGGCTTCCGGGTAGTTGAGCTTGACCCCTCGGGCCAGACGGCGCTCGGCCACCAGGCCGGCGGTGAAGATCAGCAGTTTGTCTTTTTCTCTTGGTGACAAATCCATGACGGCTCCAGTCTTGGAGCGGGCAAGGCTGTGCCCTGTCCGCAATGGTGCTTCGGTCGCTTGGTGGACAGCGGCGTGCGCTGTTCCACTCTGGCGTGGCTGTAATGCAATTTGTAGGAGCCGGCTTGCCGGCGATTAGGCCTCTGCTGATCGCCGGCAAGCCGGCTCCTACCTGTTCGTTGTGCTCAGGTACTCCAGATTCGCGGCGGCACCGCCTCGCGCCCCAGCAGGGCCGGGCGCAACAGGCGCCACAGGGCGATCAGCCAGGCACGCCCCTTGAGTGCTTCGCTGGCCAGACAGCGGGCGACCAGCAGGCCCGCGAGCTGGCTGAGATCGCCACGTACGCCTTCGATCTTCAGTTCGCGGCAGCGCTCGAGTAAATCACTGTCCACCTCGCCACTGACCAGCAGGGTGGCGAAGACCGGCTGGCCGTTCAGGCCGATGGGCGAGTCGAGCAGGCCGTCGCCGCCGCTCACGCGCTGGCGCTCGTGCCACAGCAACCTGCCGTCACGGCGAACATCCAGCGCGGCCTGAAAGTGGCCGCTGGCAAAGCGCTCGTCGGCGGCGGGGCGGCCGAGGGCGACGATATCCCAGTACAGCAGGCGGGCGTCGCCGTGCAGCTCGATCTGCGTGTGCAGTTCGGCCTGGGCGCCGGCATAGACGATGGTTTCCTGCGGCAGCCATTCCAGGGTGGCACCGGCCTCGACGCGCAGGCGCAGATCCTGGCGGGCGACGCCGGCGGCGCGGTACCACTTGGCTGCGCCGGGGCTGGTGAGCTGCACCCAGGTGCGTTCGCCGGCATGGGCCGAGATGTCCAGGCGGTCGCCACCGGCGATGCCGCCGGGCGGGTGGACGATGATGTGCTGGCACACCTCCGGCCCCTCGGCGTGGAGGTGTTTCTGCACCCGGAGAGGGCCAAGATGGCGCCTGCGCACCGGCGTGGTGCGTTCGCCGTGGCGCGCGTAAGCCAGCTCCAGCTCGGCGGGCCAGCTGGGCGTGAACAGGGCGGCAGGCAGATTCATGGCAGGGCAGGTTCCACGCAATAGTTGACCGAGTGGGCAAGCAAGAGGCGTGCCTCGAACCAATTCGGTGCGTGTGGCGCGGCATGCGGCCACACACCCACGTAGGGTGTCGCGGGGCCGCCTAGGCCGTGCGCACCAGGGCAGCGAGACGTTCGCGGTAACCGTCCGCCGTGCGAACCCCGCCTGCGAGCGGCAGCAGGGTCCCTATGCCTTGAGAGGACCGCGGGGCGCACCCTACTAGATGGCCACCAGTCCGCGTACGCCCTCGGCTTCCATGTTCTCGCCGCGGCCCTGCTGGACGATCTCGCCGCGGCTCATCACCAGGTACTGGTCGGCCAGTTCGGCGGCGAAGTCGTAGAACTGCTCCACCAGCAGGATGGCCATGTCGCCACGGGCGGCGAGCTTCTTGATCACCGCGCCGATCTCCTTGATCACCGAGGGCTGGATGCCTTCGGTGGGTTCGTCGAGGATCAACAGGCGCGGCTGGCTGGCCAGGGCGCGGCCGATGGCCAGCTGTTGCTGCTGACCACCGGACAGGTCGCCGCCACGGCGATGCTTCATTTCGCGCAACACCGGGAAGAGTTCGTAGATGAACGCCGGCACTTCCTTGGCCTGGCTGCCGGGAAAGCGTGACAGGCCCATCAGCAGGTTCTCTTCCACCGTCAGGCGACCGAAGATCTCGCGGCCCTGGGGCACGTAGGCGATGCCGGCGTGTACGCGCTGGTGCGGCTTGTAGGTGGTGATGGCCTTGCCTTCCCATTGCACATGGCCGTCCTTGGCCGGGATCAGGCCCATCAGGCACTTGAGCAGGGTAGTCTTGCCCACGCCGTTGCGGCCGAGCAGGCAGGTGACCTCGCCGACCTTCACGTCGAACGACAGGCCACGGAGGATGTGGCTGCCGCCGTAATACTGGTGGAGTTGTTGGACTTGCAGCATATCGATGTCCTTAGCATGCGGTGCGCGCGGCGCACCCTACGGGATGAAATGCACCGCGCCGGGTAGGGTGCGCTGTGCGCACCGACTGTCAGCGACCCAGATAAACCTCGATCACCCGCTCGTCGTTCTGTACCTGCTCCAGCGAGCCTTCGGCCAGCACGCTGCCCTGGTGCAGCACGGTGACGTGGTCGGCGATGGAGCCGACGAAGCCCATGTCGTGCTCGACCACCATCAGCGAGTGCTTGCGTGCCAGGGACTTGAACAGCTCGGCGGTGAACTCGGTTTCGGCGTCGGTCATGCCCGCCACCGGCTCGTCGAGCAGCAGCAGGTGCGGCTCCTGCACCAGCAGCATGCCGATCTCGAGGAACTGCTTCTGGCCGTGGGAAAGCAGGCCGGCCGGGCGATGGCGCGAGGCTTCCAGGCGGATGGTGCTCAGCACTTCCTCGATGTGATCCTTCTGCTCGCCGTTGAGCCTGGCGCGCAGGCTGGCCCACACCGACTTGTTGGTCTTCTGCGCCAGCTCCAGGTTCTCGAACACCGTCAGCGCTTCGAACACCGTGGGCTTCTGGAACTTGCGGCCGATGCCGGCCTGGGCGATCTGCACCTCGCTCATGCTGGTGAGGTCGTACTGTTCGCCGAAGTAGGCGACGCCGTTGTCCGGGCGGGTCTTGCCGGTGATCACGTCCATCATGGTGGTTTTGCCGGCGCCGTTGGGGCCGATGATGCAACGCAGCTCACCGACGCCGATGTACAGGGTCAGGTTGGTCAGCGCCTTGAAGCCATCGAAGCTGACGTTGATGTCTTCCAGGGTGAGGATGGTGCCATGGCGGACGTTGACGCCCTTGCCGACGTTCTTGCCGGTATCCAGCGCCAGGCCGGTGGGGTCGAAGGCGGCTTCGAGCATGGTCTCGGGCAGGGGAGTGGCTCTCATTGATCCTTCTCCTTCTTCAGCAGGCCGATCATTCCCTTGGGTAGAAAGAGGGTGACGACGATAAACAGCGCGCCCAGGGCGAACAGCCAGTACTCGGGGAAGGCCACGGTGAACCAGCTCTTCATGCCGTTGACGATACCGGCGCCGAGCAGCGGACCGATCAGCGTGCCACGACCACCGAGGGCGACCCACACGGCGGCTTCGATGGACTGGGTCGGCGCCATCTCGCTGGGGTTGATGATGCCCACCTGGGGCACGTACAGCGCGCCGGCCAGGCCGCACAGCACAGCGGATAGCACCCAGATAAACAGCTTGTAGCCGAGCGGATCGTAGCCGCAGAACATCAGGCGGTTCTCGGCGTCACGCAGGGCGGTCAGCACGCGGCCGAACTTGCTGCGCGCCAGGCGAAAGCCCAGGTACAGGCTGCCCACCAGCAGCACCACGGTGGCGAAGAACAGCGCGGCACGGGTGCCCTGCGCGGTGATGTCGAAGCCGAGAATGCGGGTGAAACCGGTAAAGCCGTTGTTGCCGCCGAAGCCGGTTTCGTTACGGAAGAACAAGAGCATGCCGGCAAAGGTCAGCGCCTGGGTCATGATCGAGAAGTACACGCCCTTGATCCGCGAGCGGAAGGCGAAGAAACCGAACACCAGGGCCAGCAGGCCGGGCGCCAGTACCACCAGGCACATCGCCCAGAGAAAACTCGAGGTGCCGTACCAGTACCAGGGCAGCTCGCTCCAGGCCAGGAAGCTCATAAAGGCCGGCAGCCCGTCGCCGGCCGACTGGCGCATCAGGTACATGCCCATGGCATAACCGCCGAGGGCGAAGAACAGGCCGTGGCCCAGCGACAGCATGCCGGCGTAGCCCCAGACCAGGTCCAGCGCCAGGGCGACGATGGCGTAGCAGAGGATCTTGCCCACCAGCGTCAGGGCGTAGGCAGAGACGTGCAGGGCATGATCGGACGGCAGCAGGTGCAGCAGCGGCATGGCGAGCAGCACGGCCAGCACCAGCAGGCCGATGGCCAGCGAAACCTGTGGGCCGAGCTTGGCGCTGGCGCGGGCCAGTAGGCTCTTGTTAACAGGCATGGGATTCAGTGGCATGGTCATCAGTCGATCACCCTTCCTTTCAGTGCGAACAGACCCTGCGGGCGTTTCTGAATAAACAGAATGATCAGCGCGAGGATGAGGATCTTGCCGAGCACCGCACCGATCTGCGGTTCGAGGAACTTGTTCACCACGCCCAGGCCGAAGGCCGCCAGCACGCTACCGGCCAACTGGCCGACGCCGCCGAGCACCACCACCAGGAAGGAGTCGATGATGTAGCTCTGACCCAGGTCCGGACCGACGTTGCCGATCTGGCTCAGCGCCACGCCGCCGAGGCCGGCGATGCCCGAACCGAGGCCGAAGGCGAGCATGTCCACGCGCCCGGTGGGCACGCCGCAGCAGGCGGCCATGTTGCGGTTCTGCGTCACCGCGCGCACGTTCAGGCCCAGGCGCGTCTTGTTCAGCAGCAGCCATGTAAGGACCACGACGAACAGGGCGAAGCCGATGATGACGATGCGGTTGTACGGCAGCACCAGGTTGGGCAGCACCTGCACGCCGCCGGACAGCCAGGCGGGGTTGGCCACCTCGACGTTCTGCGCGCCGAAGGTGACGCGCACCAGCTGGATGAGGATCAGGCTGATACCCCAGGTGGCCAGCAGGGTTTCCAGCGGGCGGCCGTAGAGATGGCGGATCACCGTGCGCTCCAGCACCATGCCGATGCAGGCGGTGACCAGAAAGGCGATGGGCAGCGCGGCCAGCGGGTAGAGCGTGAGGTATTCGGGGGCCAGGCGCTGGAAGCTCAGCTGCACCACATAGGTGGTGTAGGCACCGAGCATCAGCATCTCGCCGTGGGCCATGTTGATCACCCCGAGCAAGCCGAAGGTGATGGCCAGACCCAGGGCGGCGAGCAGCAGGATCGAACCCAGCGACAGGCCACTGAAGGCCTGGCCGAGCAGTTCGCCGATCAGCAGTTTGTTCTTCACCTGGGCCAGGCTTTTCTCGGCGGCGGCGCGCACGGCGGCATCGCTTTCCTCGCCATCGAGCAGGCTTTGCAGACGCGTGCGGGCCAGCGGGTCGCCGGTCTTGCCGAGGCGCTCCACGGCGGCCAGGCGCACGGTCGGGTCGCTGGCCTCCAGCTGCAGGTTGGCCAGGGCCAGGGTAATGGCGTCCCGCACGGTTTCATCGGCTTCGATGCTCAACCGGCTTTCCAGCAGCGGCAGCAGTGCCGGCGGCGTATTGCGTTGCAACTGCTTGGCGGCGGCCAGGCGCGCGGCGGCATCGTCAGCGAGCAACTGATGGCTGGCCATGGCCACGCCCAGCAGGCCGCGCAGACGGTTGTTCAGACGCAGTTTGCGCGGCGTGCCGTTGGCCTTGGCTGCGCCATCGGCGGCCTGCCAGGTGCCGCTCTGTTCGATGAAGGCTCGCTTGTCGGCATCGCTGCCGACGCGGCCCTGCTGCAGGGCCTGCAGCAGTGGCAGGCGTTCGGCATTGGGCGCGGCGGCCCAGTCCTGCAGCAGCTTGGCCTGCTTGCCGGCGTTGGCAGCGACGAAATCGTCGGCCTCGCCAGCCTGCGCCGCCAGGGGCAGCCACAGCAGCAGGCTCAGGAGAATTCGGGTAATGGCAGTGGGCATAAGGGTGTCCTTGGCGTAG
>NZ_JAODYT010000106.1:0-10427 GCF_029834875.1 Pseudomonas sp. GD04158
GCGCGAGCGCGTCGGCCTGATCACCCTCAACCGGCCGCAGGCGCTCAACGCGCTGAACAGCCAGCTGATCGCAGAACTGAACCAGGCCCTCGACCGCCTGGAGGCCGACCCGGAGGTCGGCTGCCTGGTCATCACCGGCTCGGCCAAGGCCTTCGCCGCCGGCGCCGACATCAAGGAAATGGCCGACAAGGGCTTCCCGCAAATCTACCTGGACGATTTCTTCGCCGCCGCCGACCGCATCGCCGCGCGGCGCAAGCCGATCATCGCCGCAGTGGCCGGCTACGCCCTGGGCGGCGGCTGCGAACTGGCGCTGATGTGCGACTTCATCTACGCCGCCGACACCGCCCGCTTCGGCCTGCCGGAGCTGAGCCTGGGGGTGATCCCCGGCATCGGCGGCACCCAGCGTCTGACCCGCGCGCTGGGCAAGGCCAAGGCCATGGAGCTGTGCCTGACCGGCCGCCAGCTGCATGCCGAAGAGGCCGAGCGCGCCGGCCTGGTGGCCCGCGTGCTGCCGGCCGCCGAGCTGCTGGAACGCACCCTGGAAGCGGCCCGCGGCATCGCCGGCAAATCCCTGCCGGCGGCGATGATGATCAAGGAATGCGTCAACCGAGCCGAGGAGATCGGCCTGGCCGAAGGCGTGCGTTTCGAGCGCCGCCTGTTCCACTCGCTGTTCGCCAGTCACGACCAGAAGGAAGGCATGCAGGCCTTCGTCGCCAAGCGTGCGCCGAACTTCCGCCATCACTGAATCGCTGCCGCCACCCTCATCTACGGAGTATCCACCATGCATATCGGATTTCTCGGCCTCGGCAACATGGGCGCCCCCATGGCCCGCAACCTGCTCAAGGCCGGCCACAGCCTGACCGTCTTCGACCCCTTCACCCAGGCCGTCGCCGCGCTGGTGGAGGCCGGCGCCAGCGCCGCCGCCTCGCCCACCGCGGTGGCCAAGGCCGGGGTCGAGGTGATCGTCACCATGCTGCCGACCGCCGCCCACGTGAAACAGGTCTACCTGGGCAAGGACGGCCTGCTGGCCCATGTCGGCCAGGGCGTGTTGCTGATCGACAGCTCCACCATCGACCCGCTGAGCGCCCGCGAGGTGGCGACCCTGGCCACCGCCCAGGGCAATCCCATGCTCGATGCACCGGTTTCCGGCGGCACCGGCGGCGCCGCGGCCGGTACCCTGACCTTCATGGTCGGCGGCTCGGTCAGCGTGTTCGACCAGGCCTTGCCGATCCTCTCGGCCATGGGCAAGAACGTGGTGCACTGCGGCAGCGCCGGCAACGGCCAGGTGGCCAAGATCGCCAACAACATGCTGCTGGGCATCTCCATGGTCGGCGTCGCCGAAGCCATGGCACTGGGCGTGGCCCTGGGCATGGATGCCAAGGTGCTGGCCGGCATCATCAACACCTCCAGCGGTCGTTGCTGGAGCTCTGAGGTGTACAACCCCTTCCCCGGCGTGCTGGACAACGTGCCCGCCGCACGCGGCTACAGCGGTGGCTTCGGCAGCGACCTGATGCTCAAGGACCTCGGCCTGGCCACCGATGCCGCACGCCACGCGCGCCAGCCGGTGCCGCTCGGCGCCACCGCCCAGCAGCTGTACCAGACCTTCAGCCTGCAGGGCCATGGCGGCCTGGACTTCTCCGCGATCATCAACCTGTTCCGTCGGGAAGCCTGAACATGAGCCAGGAGCAAGCGGTACTGGCCGAGGTGCGCAACGGCATCGGCCATCTGACGCTGAACCGCCCCGAGGGCCTCAACGCCCTCGACCTGCCCATGGTGCGCCTGCTCTGCCGCCACCTGTGGGCCTGGGAGCAGGACCCGGCGATAGTCGCCGTGGTCCTGCGTGCCGCCGGCGGCAAGGCCTTCTGCGCTGGCGGCGACATCCGCATGCTGTACGAGAGCCAGCGCGCCGGCGACAACCAGAACGTGCTGTTCCTCGAAGAGGAATACGCCCTCGACGAATACCTGCACGGCTACGCCAAGCCGGTAGTGGCGCTGATGGACGGCTACGTGCTCGGCGGCGGCATGGGCCTGGCCCAGGCCGCCTCGTTGCGGGTGATCACCGAGCGCACGCGGATGGGCATGCCCGAGGTCGGCATCGGTTTCTTCCCCGATGTCGGCGGCAGCTACTTCCTGCCACGCCTGCCGGGCGAGCTGGGTGTGTACCTGGGTGTCACCGGCGTGCAGGTGCGCGCCGCCGACGCGCTCTACGCCGGCCTGGCCGATTACTGCCTGGGCAGCGAGCGGCTTGCCGATCTGGACACCCGTCTCGACCAGCTGCATTGGAGTGCCTCGCCCCGCGAGGACCTGCGCGCACTGCTCGCCGAGCTGGCCACCGTGCGCATCCCCGGCTCCGAGCTGAAGGCCCTGCGCCTGGCGATCGACCAGCATTTCGCCCTGCCCGACCTGCTGGCGATTCGCGACGCGCTGCGCCGGGAGAATCGCCCGGAGCTGCGCGACTGGGCCGAGGAAACCCTGCGCGTACTCGACAGCCGCTCACCGCTGGCGATGGCGGTGACCCTGGAGCTGCTGCGCCGCGGCCGCTACCTGAGCCTGGCCGACTGCTTCGCCCTGGAGCTGCACCTGGACTATCAGTGGTTCGCCAAGGGCGACCTGATGGAGGGCGTGCGCGCCCTGATCATCGACAAGGACAAGCAACCGCGCTGGAACCCGCCCACCCTGGATGAACTGGCGCCGGCGCGGGTGCAGGCCTTCTTCAACGGCTTCCGCCCGGCCTCCGGCAAGCCCCTTCGCACCGCCTGAGCGCAGGAGAACATGATGAACGATCTGCAACTGACCGAAGAACAACGCATGATCCGCGACATGGCGCGCGACTTCGCCCGCAGCGAGGTGGCGCCCCACGCCCAGGCCTGGGAGCAGGCCGGCTGGATCGACGACGCCGTGGTGGCGCAGATGGGCGAACTAGGTCTGCTCGGCATGGTGGTGCCGGACGCCTGGGGCGGCAGCTACACCGACTATGTGGCCTATGCCCTGGCCGTGGAGGAAATCTCCGCCGGCGACGGCGCCCTCGGCGCGCTGATGAGCATCCACAACTCGGTGGGCTGCGGGCCGCTGCTCAAGTATGGCAGCGCGGCCCAGCAGGACGCCTGGCTGCCGGCGCTGGCCAGCGGCCAGGCCATCGGCTGCTTCTGCCTGACCGAACCGCAGGCCGGCTCCGAAGCCAACAACTTGCGTACCCAGGCGTTGCTGCAGGACGGTCACTGGGTGCTCAACGGCGCCAAGCAGTTCGTCAGCAGCGGCAAGCGTGCGCAGCTGGCCATCGTCTTCGCCGTCACCGATCCGGCGCTGGGCAAGAAGGGCCTGTCGGCCTTTCTGGTGCCGACCGACACGCCCGGTTTCGTGGTCGAGCGCAGCGAGCACAAGATGGGCATCAAGGCCTCGGACACCTGCGCGGTGACCCTGCAGGACTGCCGAATTCCGCAAGACAACCTGCTCGGCGAGCGCGGCAAGGGCCTGGCCATCGCCCTGGCCAACCTCGAGGGCGGGCGCATCGGCATTGCCGCCCAGGCCCTGGGGATCGCCCGCGCGGCCTTCGAGGCGGCGCTGGGCTACTCGCGCGAGCGCGTGCAGTTCGGCAAGCCGATCGCCGAGCACCAGAGCGTGGCCAACCTGCTGGCCGACATGCACACCCGGCTCAACGCCGCGCGCCTGCTGATCCTGCATGCCGCGCAGCTGAAGAGCGCCGGCCTGAGCTGCCTGTCGGAGGCCTCGCAGGCCAAGCTGTTCGCCTCGGAAATGGCCGAATGGGTGTGTTCCAAGGCCATCCAGATCCACGGCGGCTACGGCTACCTGGAGGACTTCCCGGTGGAGAAGTACTACCGCGACGCGCGCATCACCCAGATCTACGAGGGTTCCAGCGAGATCCAGCGGCTGCTGATCGCCCGCGAGCTGGCGCACTACCCGCTCTGACGCAACGGCGGGCGCCACGCACCCGCCCTTCTGCCGAACCTGCCGCGGAGTTGTCCGTGCTCGACCTGCCACCGGCGAGGCGCTGCGCAATCTCGGCGACCTCGCTACATCCATCGCCAGCACCACCCTGGAGCAAGCCCACGTGAGCGAAGATATCAACCAGAACGTCACCCAGGCCGAGGACCGCGCCCCGGAGCAGTTCCGTGTCTAGCCCGGTGGCACGCCCGGCGCCGCGCAGCAAGGCCGGAATACGCTATCAGGATGCCCAGCGCGCGGCGCTGGAGCTGTTCGCCGAGCGTGGTTTCAGTCGCGTCGGCATGCGCGACCTGGCCGCCCACATGGGTATTGCCGCAGGCTCGCTGTACAACCATATCGAGAGCAAGGAAGCGCTGCTGTTCGAGTTCATCGAGGAGTTCTACAGCGCCCTGACGCTGGGCGCCGAACAACTGCTCAAGAGCCAGCCCGAAGCAACAAGTCGGCTGCGCGCGCTGCTCGAACGCCACCTGCAGCTGCACCAGAGCATGCCCCTGCACTTTCGCCTGGCCGAATACGAGCTGTGCTGCCTGCCGCCCGAGCCGCTGGAGCAGATCCTCGAGCTGCGCGAGCGCTACGAACAGCACTGGCTGCAGGCAGTGGCGCCGCTGTGCGGCCAGGTGCCCGACGCTGTCCGTCGCGGTGCGGTACGGGCCATCGTCTCGCTGCTCAACCAGCTGCCGGCCTGGACCCAGGCTGCCTGCGACGAGCCCGCCAGCCGCCTGCGCCTGCAGCAGGAGATGGTCCTGGGCGCGTTGGCTGGCGCGCTTGGCATGGCCGTTCACGCCTTCTGACGGCATCGTCCGCACTTGACAGGGGTGCTTCTCCAGCTTTACGTTAACGTAAAGGTAAACGAGAGCACCCCGATGCCCACCACCTACTCCATCTCCGACCTGGCCCGCGAACTGGACGTAACGCCGCGCGCCATCCGCTTTTACGAGGAGCAAGGCATGCTCGCCCCCGAGCGCCGCGGCCAGGAGCGCATCTTCAGCCCCCGCGATCTGGTCACCCTGAAGCTGATCCTGCGCGGCAAGCGCATCGGCTTTTCCCTGGCCGAGTGCAAGGAGCTGATCGACCTCTATGACCCCAGCAGCGGCAACCGCAAGCAGCTGGAAACCTTCATGGACAAGATCGCCGCACGCCGCGCCCAGCTCGAGCAGCAGTTGCTGGACATCCGGCAGATGCAGCTGGAGCTCGATACCGCCGAGGAGCGCTGCCTGGCAGCCCTGGCGGAAACCGACATGTAGGGTGCGTCGCGCCCCCAACCGACCCGGTGCGCACGGCGCACCCCAAGACAACAAAAGGTGTCCCATGAGCTACCCCACCCTCAACTTCGGCCTCGGCGAAACCATCGACATGCTGCGTGATGCCGTCCACCACTTCGCCCAGGCCGAGCTGGCCCCGCGTGCGGCGCAGATCGACCGCGACAACGAGTTCCCCATGGACATGTGGCGCAAGTTCGGCGACATGGGCCTGCTGGGCATGACCGTGGAAGAGGAATACGGCGGCACCAACATGGGTTACCTGGCCCACGTGGTGGCCATGGAAGAGATCAGCCGCGCCAGCGCCTCGGTCGGCCTGTCCTACGGCGCGCATTCGAACCTGTGCGTCAACCAGATCCGCAAGAACGGCACTCACGAGCAGAAGCTCAAGTACCTGCCCAAACTGTGCTCCGGCGAGCACGTCGGCGCCCTGGCCATGAGCGAGCCCAACGCCGGCTCCGATGTGGTGTCGATGAAGCTGCGCGCCGAGAAGCGCGGCGACCGTTACGTGCTCAACGGCAACAAGATGTGGATCACCAACGGCCCGGACGCCAACACCTACGTGATCTACGCCAAGACCGACATCAACGCCGGCTCGCGCGGCATGACCGCCTTTATCGTCGAGCGCGACTTCAAGGGCTTCTCCCGCCATCAGAAGCTGGACAAGCTGGGCATGCGGGGCTCCAACACCTGCGAGCTGGTGTTCGAGGACTGCGAGGTGCCGGAAGAGAACATCCTAGGCAGCGAAGGCGGCGGCGTGCGCGTGCTGATGAGCGGCCTGGACTACGAACGCACCGTGCTCTCCGGCGGCCCCACCGGGATCATGAGCGCCTGCATGGACGTGGTGCTGCCCTACGTGCACGAGCGCCAGCAGTTCAAGCAGTCCATCGGCGAGTTCCAGCTGGTGCAGGGCAAGCTGGCCGACATGTACGCCGGCATGAACGCCTCCAAGTCCTACCTGTACAACGTCGCCAAGGCCTGCGACCGCGGCGAGGAATCGCGCAAGGACGCCGCGGCGGTGATCCTCTACACCGCCGAAATGGCCACCAGGATGGCCCTGGACACCATCCAGCTGCTCGGCGGCAACGGCTACACCAACGAGTACCCGGCCGGCCGCCTGTTGCGCGACGCCAAGCTCTACGAGATCGGCGCCGGCACCAGCGAGATCCGCCGCATGCTGATCGGCCGCGAGCTGTTCAACGAAACCAAGTGATCGCGGGAACGCCCCGTAGGGTGCGCCGTGCGCACCAAAACAACGGCATGGTGCGCACGGCGCACCCTACAGACGGTAGCCAGAAATCGGAGCGCCCCAGATGGCCATCCTGCATACCCAGATCAATACCCGCTCCCCGGAGTTCGCCGCCAACAGCGCGGCCATGCTCGAGCAGGTCGCCGACCTGCGCGCCCTGCTCGCCCGCCTGCACGAAGGCGGCGGCGAGAAGGCCCAGGCGCGCCACACCGCGCGCGGCAAGCTGCTGCCGCGCGAACGCATCAACCGCCTGCTCGACCCCGGCTCGCCGTTCCTGGAGATCGGCCAGCTCGCCGCCCACGAGGTCTACGGCGAAGAGGTGCCCGCCGCCGGGGTGATCGCCGGCATCGGCCGGGTCGAAGGCGTCGAGTGCATGATCGTGGCCAACGACGCCACGGTAAAAGGCGGCAGCTACTACCCGCTGACCGTGAAGAAGCACCTGCGCGCCCAGGCCATCGCCCGCGAGAACCGCCTGCCGTGCATCTACCTGGTGGACTCCGGCGGCGCCAACCTGCCGCGTCAGGACGAGGTGTTCCCCGACCGCGAGCACTTCGGCCGGATCTTCTTCAACCAGGCCAATATGAGCGCGCTGGGCATCCCGCAGATCGCCGTGGTGATGGGCTCGTGCACCGCCGGCGGTGCCTATGTGCCGGCGATGAGCGACGAGACCATCATGGTACGCAACCAGGCCACCATCTTTCTCGCCGGCCCGCCGCTGGTAAAGGCCGCCACCGGTGAAGTGGTGAGCGCCGAGGAGCTGGGCGGCGCCGATGTGCACTGCAAGACCAGCGGCGTGGCCGACCACTATGCCGACGACGACGAGCACGCCCTGGCCCTGGCCCGGCGCAGCATCGCCAACCTCAACTGGCGCAAGCTCGGCCAGCTCGACGCCCGCGCGCCCATCGCCCCGCGCTACCCGGCCGAGGAGCTGTACGGGGTGATCCCGGCGGACGCCAAGCAGCCGTTCGACGTGCGCGAGGTGATCGCGCGTATCGTCGACGACTCGCAGTTCGATGAATTCAAGGCGCTGTTCGGCACCACCCTGGTGTGCGGCTTCGCCCGCATCGACGGCTACCCGGTGGCGATCCTGGCGAATAACGGCATCCTCTTCGCCGAGTCGGCGCAAAAAGGCGCGCACTTCGTCGAACTGGCCTGCCAGCGCGGCATTCCGCTGCTGTTCCTGCAGAACATCACCGGCTTCATGGTGGGCAAGAAATACGAGGAAGGCGGCATCGCCAAGCATGGCGCCAAGCTGGTCACCGCCGTGGCCTGCGCCCAGGTGCCGAAGTTCACCGTGATCATCGGCGGCAGCTTCGGCGCCGGCAACTACGGCATGTGCGGCCGTGCCTACGACCCGCGCTTCCTGTGGATGTGGCCCAACGCCAAGATCGGCGTGATGGGCGCGCAGCAGGCCGCCGGCGTGCTGGTGCAGGTCAAGCGCGAGCAGGCCGAGCGCGCCGGTCAGCACTATTCGGACGAGGACGAACAGCGCCTCAAGCAGCCCATCGTCGAGCAGTACGAGAAGCAGGCGCACGCCTACTACTCCAGCGCCCGGCTGTGGGACGACGGCGTGATCGACCCGGCGCAAACACGCGAGGTGCTGGCCCTGGCCCTGTCGGCCAGCCTCAATGCGCCGATCGAGCCGACCCGTTTCGGTGTGTTCCGCATGTAAAACTCGCCGTAGGGTGCGCCGTGCGCACCATAACCTCGGCAATTGGTGCGCACAGCGCACCCTACAGGATCGACCATGACCGACTTCACCACTATCGAGCTTGCAAAAGACCCGCGCGGCTTCGCCACCCTGTGGCTCAACCGCCCGGAGAAGAACAACGCCTTCAACGCCGCGATGATCCGCGAGCTGATTCTTGCCCTCGACGCCGTCGGCGAGGACAGGAGCCTGCGCTTCTTGCTGCTGCGCGGCCGCGGCAAGCACTTTTCCGCCGGCGCCGACCTGGCCTGGATGCAGCAGGCCGCCGAGCTCGACTACAACGCCAACCTCAGCGACTCCCGCGAGCTGGCCGAGCTGATGTACAACCTGGCCGCCCTGAAGATCCCCACCCTGGCCGTGGTGCAGGGCGCGGCCTTCGGCGGTGCGGTGGGCCTGGTCAGTTGCTGCGACATGGCCATCGGCGCCGAGGACAGCCTGTTCTCCCTGTCCGAAGTGCGTATCGGCCTGGCCCCGGCGGTGATCAGCCCCTTCGTGGTCCAGGCTCTGGGCGAGCGCGCGGCCAAGCGCTATGCGCTGACCGCCGAACGCTTCGATGGCCACCGCGCCCGCGAGCTGGGCCTGCTGGCCGAAACCTGCCCGGCCGCCGAACTTGATGCCCAGGCCGAGGCCTGGATCGCCAACCTGCTGCTCAATAGCCCGCAGGCCATGCGCGCCAGCAAGGACCTGCTGCGCGAAGTCGGCAGCGGCGAACTGACGCCGGCCCTGCGCCGCTATACCGAGAACGCCATCGCCCGTCTGCGCGTCAGCGCCGAAGGCCAGGAAGGCCTGCGCGCCTTCCTCGACAAACGCACGCCCGCCTGGCAGGAGCAACAAGCATGAACCTCAAGCCTATCGACACCCTGCTGGTGGCCAACCGCGGCGAGATCGCCTGCCGCGTGATGCGCACGGCCAAGGCCATGGGCATCCGTACCGTGGCGGTGCACAGCGCCATCGACGCCACGGCGCGGCATGTGCGCGAGGCCGACCTGGCAGTGAATCTGGGCGGCGCCAAGCCGGCGGAAAGCTACCTCTTGATCGACAAGCTGATCGATGCGGCCAGGGCCAGCGGCGCCCAGGCCATCCACCCCGGCTACGGCTTTCTCTCGGAAAACGCCGGTTTCGCCCGCGCCATCGAAGAAGCCGGACTGATCTTCCTCGGCCCACCCGCCTCGGCCATCGACGCCATGGGCAGCAAGTCGGCGGCCAAGGCGCTGATGGAGGCCGCCGGCGTGCCGCTGGTGCCCGGCTATCACGGCGAAGCGCAGGATATCGACACCTTCCGCCAGGCCGCCGAGCGCATCGGCTACCCGGTGCTGCTCAAGGCCGCTGCCGGCGGTGGCGGCAAGGGCATGAAGGTGGTCGAGCGCGAGAGCGAGCTGGCCGAGGCCCTGGCCAGCGCCCAGCGCGAGGCGCAGTCGTCGTTCGGCGACTCGCGCATGCTGGTGGAGAAATACGTACTCAAACCGCGCCACGTGGAGATCCAGGTATTCGCCGACCGGCACGGCCACTGCCTGTACCTGAACGAGCGCGACTGCTCGATCCAGCGCCGCCACCAGAAGGTGGTGGAAGAAGCCCCCGCCCCCGGCCTGTCACCCGAACTGCGCCGCGCCATAGGCGAGGCGGCGGTCAAGGCCGCCCAGGCCATCGGCTACGTCGGCGCCGGCACCGTGGAGTTTTTGCTGGACGAGCGCGGCGACTTCTTCTTTATGGAGATGAACACCCGCCTGCAGGTGGAACACCCGGTCACCGAGCTGATCACCGGCCTGGACCTGGTGGCCTGGCAGATTCGCGTCGCCCGCGGCGAGGCGCTGCCGATCACGCAGGAACAAGTGCCGCTTAACGGCCACGCCATCGAGGTGCGCCTGTACGCGGAAGATCCGGACCACGACTTCCTCCCGGCCACCGGCACCCTGCAGTTGTACCGCGAAGCTGCCGCCGGCCCCGGCCGGCGTACCGACAGCGGCGTGGCCCAGGGCGATGTGGTCTCGCCCTTCTACGACCCCATGCTCGGCAAGGTCATCGCCTGGGGCGAGAACCGCGAGGAAGCGCGCCTGCGCCTGCTCGCCATGCTCGACGAAACCCTGGTCGGCGGGGTCAAGACCAACCTGGCCTTCCTGCGTCGCGTGCTGGCCCACCCGGCCTTCGCCGCCGCCGAGCTGGACACCGGCTTTATCCCGCGTCACGAGGCGCAGCTGCTGCCGCCGCCGAGCGAGCTGCCGGAGGCCTTCTGGCAACTGGCGGCCGATGC
>NZ_JAODYT010000107.1:0-10061 GCF_029834875.1 Pseudomonas sp. GD04158
CATCGACAGCGCCATGCGCGAAGCCTGGCTGGGCGAGCAGGGCATCGAGCTGACCAGCGCCGAGTTCGACCTGCTATGGCTGCTGGCGGTCAATGCCGGGCGCATCCTGTCGCGCGAGGAGATCTTCAATTCCCTGCGCGGCATCGAATACGACGGTCAGGACCGCTCCATCGACGTACGCATCTCGCGCATCCGCCCGAAGATCGGCGACGACCCCATGCACCCGCGGCTGATCAAGACGGTGCGCAGCAAGGGTTATCTGTTCGTCGCCGAGGCGGCCGAGGCGTTGCCGCTGGGTGACGCGGCCGTGGGCGATTGACCGGCCTGCCATGAACTCCATCTTCCTGCGCATCTACGGCGGCATGCTCGCCGCACTGGTGCTGGTGGCGCTGCTGGGCGTCGGCACCCTGCATCTGGTCAACGAGGTGCGTGGCGATCAGTACCGCGAGGGGCTGGCGCGCGGCACCTTCCGCCTGATGGCCGACAACCTGGTGCCGATGAACGAGGTGGAGCGGCGTCGGGCGCTGGCGGTGTGGTCGCGCCTGCTCGGTATTCCGCTGCAGCTGCAGGCAATGAGCGACGTGCCGCTGGAAGCCGGCGAGCGCAACCGTCTGCAGCGCGGCCAGGTGCTGGTGCGCCAGACCGGCCCGCACTCGGCCAAGGTCTACGGCCTGCTCGACGGCAAGCCGGGCCTGCTGCTGACCGGCGAGATCCAGCAGATCAGCGAGCAACTGGCGCGGGCCACCAACTACCTGCTGATCGACGAGCTGATCCGCTACCCGGTGGACGAGCAGCCGCAGCGTCTAGCCGAGCTGAAAACCGCCAAGCAGTTCGGCTTCGACCTGCAACTGGTGCAGCTCGGCGAGGCGGGGCTCGACCTCGATCAGCGGCGGCGTATCGACGAGGGTGATACGGTGATGGCGCTGGGCAAGGGCGGCGATTCCATCCACGTGTTCTCCGGCATCGTCGATACCCCCTGGGTGCTGGAAATCGGTCCGCTGTACCAGATGAACCCCTATCCGCCGCAACTGCTGGTGGTGATCGGCGCCCTGGGGCTGAGCCTGATCGGCCTGATCGTCTACCTGCTGGTGCGCTCGCTGGAGCAGCGCCTGCGGGGGCTGGAAGGCGCGGCTACGCATATCGCCAGCGGCCGCCTGGATGCACGTGTGCCGACGCGTGGCGCCGACTCGGTCGGGCGCCTGGCCAGCAGCTTCAATGCCATGGCCGAGCACCTGCAGACCTCCCTGAGCACCCAGCGCGAGCTGGTGCGCGCGGTGTCCCACGAGTTGCGCACGCCGGTGGCGCGCCTGCGCTTCGGCCTGGAGATGATCGCCGATGCACCGGACGAGGCGGCGCGGCGCAAGTACATGGAGGGCATGGACAGCGATATCCAGGACCTCGACAAGCTGGTCGACGAGATGCTGACCTACGCGCGTCTGGAGCAGGGGTCGCCGGCGTTGAATTTCCAGCAGGTGGAGCTGCGTGCGCTGATCGATCAGGTGATCGAGGAGCTGGCGCCGCTGAGCAACAAGGTGCGCGTGGAGTGTGGCGCGGTGCTCAGCGTGCAGGCCGACGGCGCCTGCTGGGTCGAAGCCGAGCCGCGCTACCTGCACCGGGCGCTGCAGAACCTGGTGAGCAACGCCATGCGCTATGCCGAAGGACGGGTGCTGATCAGTTGCCAGGTGGGTTACAAGCGTTGCCGCATCGACGTCGAAGACGACGGGCCGGGCGTGCCGGAAGAGGCCTGGGAGCGGTTGTTCAGCCCCTTCCTGCGTCTCGACGACAGCCGCACGCGGGCGTCCGGCGGGCACGGGCTGGGCCTGTCCATCGTGCGCAGGATCATCTACTGGCACGGCGGCCGCGCGCAGATCGGTCGCAGCGAAAGTCTCGGCGGCGCGCGTTTCAGCCTGGTATGGCCGCGGCGGCAGGGAGAGTAGGGCGCGATTTTGTGTTGGACCCGGTGCGCATGGTGCACCCCGCCCCGTAGGGTGCGCCGTGCGCACCGATTTTTTGCCGGCGCTGTAGCCCGGATGCAATCCGGGGCTGGCCGGCTACCTGCTCCCGGATTTCATCCGGGCTACGCCGCGGCCGCCGCCTGCTTTGTAGGGTGCGCCGCGCGCAGCGGATTATCCGCGTATGGCGGGACTTAGGGTCACGCCGCCACCGCCACCAGGCTCAGCACCTTGCCCTCGAACAGCACGAACTGGCCGTCCAGTTCGGCGCCTGCGCGCCAGTCCGCATGCAGGTCGATCAGCAGGCGCAGGCGCGCGCTGTCCTCATCGAGGTTCAGCAGCTCGGCGTCGTGGAAATAGAAGCGCGTCAGGGTCAGCGGATAGAGCGCCTTGAACAGGCTTTCCTTGAGCGAGAAGGTGAGGCTGATGCGCGCGGCACGGGCCTCGTCGTCCAGCGCCTGCAGCCGCTGCACTTCGGCGGGGGTGAGGATCTCGCCCTGCAGGCGCAGGGCGCGGTCGGCGGGCAGCAGGCGCTCCACGTCCATGCCTAGGGCGCGCCATTGGGTGTCGGGCGCGACCAGTGCCGCGGCCCAGTTGTCGCCATGGGTGATGGAGCCGGCCACGCCTGGCGGCCACTGCGGCGCGCGGTCTTCACCAACTGCCGGCACGCAGGGCTCGCCGGTCACGCGGCGCAGCGCTTCGCGTGCGCACAGGCGCCCGGCCAGGTATTCGGCCTGGCGCTTGGCCACGCCGCGCACCGGGGCGATGCCGCAGCGGGCGAAGTCGTCTTCGGTCACCAGGGCGGGGTCGAAGCGCGTGCTGATCAGCTGCGTGCCGGCGAGTGGGCGCGGTAGCGGGTCGTGATCGTCGAGGGGGCTGCAGCAGGCGGGATGGTAGGCGTTCATGGGGCGTGATTGTGCCGCGGCCGGGACCGCCTGGTCACCCGGCGTTTACATTTCTTTGCAGGCAGGTAACAAAGCTAAACGGACGCTGCCCCTGGCTTTTGTCAGACTGCTACGGCATTCCCCAGGGAATGCAGGTGAGGTTGTAGCCGGTGCGAGGCACTGGCGTTTTCTCCGAGTTCGAGAACGGTAGCCCGATGGGCTGCCGTTTTTTTTGCGCTGCGTAAGGTGTGAGAGGCATGCCGGGAGCGTGGATTTTCCAGCATGACCAGGCTGCGTAGGGTGCGCTGTGCGCACCAGGGATTCGGCGGGGTCTTGGTGCGCGCGGCGCACCCTACGGGGAGGCGGGCATCGTAGGGTGCGCCATGCGCACCGAGGGTTTCGGGTTGTATGCGGTGCGCGCGGCGCACCCCACGGGGAGGCGGGTTTCGTAGGGTGCGCCATGCGCACCGAGGGCTTCGGGTTGTATGTGGTGCGCACGGCGCACCCGCGGTGTCTCCACGCTATCCTGTGATCGCCAAGATGTTCGCATTTGCCCTGTGGCTTTCGGCGGGGCAATTGCAGTCAAATGCCTGTGCGGGCAAACCCGACCCCGCGAGGACCATGGACGATGACCCAACAATCGCAATTCGCCCTGCTCGGCAAGAAGCGCTTTCTGCCGTTTTTCGTGACGCAATTGCTCGGCGCCTTCAATGACAACATCTTCAAGCAGTCGCTGATTCTCGCCATCCTGTTCAAGCTCAACACCGGCGTCGACCGCGATCTGCTGGTCAACCTCTGCGCCTTGCTGTTCATCCTGCCGTTCTTTCTGTTCTCCGCCCTCGGCGGCCAGTTCGGCGAGAAGTTCGCCAAGGACGCGCTGATCCGTCGGATCAAGCTGGCCGAGGTGTTCATCATGCTCACCGGCGCCGCCGGGGTGCTGCTCGACAGCCTGCCGCTGATGCTGGTGGTGCTGTTCGCCATGGGCACCCAGTCGGCGCTGTTCGGTCCGGTGAAGTATTCGATCCTGCCGCAGCACCTCAAGGAAGAAGAGCTGGTGGGCGGCAACGCCCTGGTGGAGATGGGCACCTTCCTGGCGATTCTGGCCGGCACCATCGGTGCCGGCATCATGATGGCCAGCAGCAGTTACGCGCCCATCGTCGCCGGCTCGGTGGTCGGTGTGGCGCTGCTCGGTTACCTGGCCAGCCATGGCATTCCGCGTGCGGCGGCGGCGATGCCGACGCTGCCGCTGGACTGGAACATCTTCCGCCAGTCCTGGGTGATCATGAAGCTCGGCCTGGGCCAGCGTCCGGCGGTGTCGCGTTCGCTGGTGGGCAACTCCTGGTTCTGGTTCCTCGGCGCGATCTACCTGACGCAGATTCCGGCCTACGCCAAGGAGTGGCTGCACGGTGACGAGAGCGTGGTAACGCTGATTCTCACCGTGTTCTCGCTGGGGATCGGCCTGGGTTCGATGCTTTGCGAGCGCATGAGTGGACACAAGGTGGAGATCGGCCTGGTGCCGTTCGGCTCCATCGGCCTGACCCTGTTCGGCATGCTGCTGTGGTGGTTCTCCGGCGGTTTCCCGCAGGGTGCCGCGCCGCATGACTGGCTGGCGCTGCTCGGCCATGGTCAGGCCTGGTGGATTCTCGGCTGCATTCTCGGCATCGGTCTGTTCGGCGGCTTCTATATCGTGCCGCTGTATGCGCTGATCCAGTCGCGCACCGCCGAGCACGAGCGGGCGCGGGTGATCGCCGCCAACAACATCCTCAACGCGCTGTTCATGGTCGCCTCGGCCATCGTCGCGATCCTCTTTCTCAGCGTCGCCGGGCTGTCGATTCCGCAGCTGTTCCTGGCCATCTCGCTGATGAACGTGGCGGTCAACAGCTACATCTTCAAGATCGTCCCCGAATTCAGCATGCGCTTTCTCATCTGGCTGCTGGGGCATTCGATGTACCGGGTCGAGCACAAGGGGCTCGATGCCATTCCCGACGAGGGCGCGGCGGTGCTGGTGTGCAACCACGTGTCCTTCGTCGATGCGCTGCTGATCGGCGGCGCGGTGCGGCGGCCGGTGCGCTTCGTCATGTACTACAAGATCTACGATCTGCCGGTACTCAACTTCGTCTTCCGCACTGCCGGCACCGTGCCGATCGCCGGGCGCAACGAGGACCTGCTGATCTACGACGCGGCGTTCAAGAAGATCGCCGAGTACCTGCGCAACGGCGAGCTGGTATGCATCTTCCCCGAGGGCAAGCTGACCGGCGATGGCGAGATCAACGAGTTCAAGGCCGGGGTCGAGCGCATTCTCGAGGAAAACCCGGTGCCGGTGATTCCCATGGCGCTGCAGGGACTGTGGGGCAGCTTCTTCAGTCGCGATCCGCACAAGGGGCTGTTCAAGCGTTTCTGGTCGCGGGTCGGGCTGGTGGCCGGGGCGCCGCTGGCGCCGGAGCAGGCCAAGCGTGAAATGCTGCAGGCGCAGGTGGCGGAGTTGCGCGGGAATTGGCGTTGATGGCAGTTGGTGCGCACGGCCTAGGCGGCCCCGCGACACCCTACGGCGAGGAGATGGTGCCGGCCCGTAGGGTGCGCCGTGCGCACCAGCCTTTCAGTGGCTCAATTTGAGCCCGATCAATCCGCAGACGATCAGCAGCACGCTGGCCAGGCGCAGCAGCGCCATGGATTCGCCGAACAGGACGACGCCGGCGATCACCGTGCCCACCGCGCCGACGCCGGTCCAGATGGCGTAGGCGGTGCCCAGCGGCAGTTCCTTCATGGCCAGGCCGAGCAGGGCCAGGCTGACCAGCATGGCGCAGACGGTAAGCAGGGTGGGCAGCGGGCGGGTAAAGCCGTCGGTGTATTTCAGGCCGATGGCCCAGCCGACCTCGAACAGGCCGGCGAGCAGCAGAATGATCCAGGACATGGTGACCTCCAGTGCTGACTGAAGGGGCCGTCCCCGGATGCTTCATCGCCGTTGCGGCGATGCGGAGGTCGTCCTCGCGTGGCGCCTATTCTGCACATGGATGGGGCCGGGGCAAGCTGCCCCGGATAAGCGGAAGCTGTTGATTCAGCTGGAGCTTTTCGAAATATTCTGACCGAGCCGACGATACAGCGTGGCCAGCAACGGGCCGGACAGGTTGTGCCAGACGCTGAACAGCGCGCTGGGCACCGCCGCCAGCGGGCTGAAGTGGGCGCTGGCCAGGGCGGCGCCGAGGCCGGAGTTCTGCATGCCGACTTCGATGGACAGCGTCTTGCGCTGCGCCAGCGACATGCCGAACAGGCGCCCGGCCAGATAACCCAGGCCCAGGCCGATGCCGTTGTGCAGGATCACCACCGCCATGATCAGCAGGCCGGACTCGGCGATCCTGCCCTGGCTGGCGGCCACCACGGCGGCGACGATGGCGACGATGCTCATCACCGAGATCAGCGGCAGCACCTCGACGGCGGTTTTCACCCGCGCGCCGAGCAGGCGCTGGGCGATCAGGCCGAGGACGATCGGCAGCAGCACCATCTTGAGGATGGAAATGAACATGGCGCTGAACGACACCGGCAGCCACTCCGAGGCCAGCAGCCAGATCAGCGCCGGGGTGACCAGCGGGGCGAGCAGGGTGGTGACGGCGGTGATCGACACCGACAGCGCCAGGTCGCCACGGGCGAACCAGGTGATCACGTTGGAGGCGGTGCCGCCCGGGCAGCAGCCGACCAGAATCACGCCGACGGCGATTTCCGCTGGCAGGGCGAACACCTGGCACAGGCCCCAGGCCAGCAGCGGCATGATGCTGAACTGCGCCAGCACGCCGAGCAGCACCGCCAGCGGGCGACGGGCGACTTCCTGAAAGTCCGTGGCCTTGAGGGTCAGGCCCATGCCGAACATGATCAGCCCGAGCAGCGGGACGATCCAGGCGGTCAGTGGCAGGAACCAGCCGGGCTGGAAGAAGGCCAGTACGGCGAACAGCAACACCCAGACGGCGAAGGTGTTGCCGATGAAACGGCTGAGGGCGATCAGTGCTTGCATGGTGTGGGGCCTGGGCTTGCTCGGAAAGCCGGCAAGCCTAGCAGAAGCGGCCACGCGTTGGCCTGGTCCGCGGCGTTCTGGAATCAGGGCCGGTCAGCCGCGAGAGGCGCCGCGCCGCTTGCGCACAAGTGCGGCTTCTGGCCGTGCAATCACGGCCGCAACAGATTGGACAATGCCTTGTCAGACCTACAAAGGCTCTTCATCCGCGGGGTAACGGCTGGCGGTCAGGCTTTCCTTGATCTTGCGCAGGTGCGGCTGGAAATCCACGCCGCGGCGCAGGGTGACGCCGGTGGCGAGCACGTCGAGCACGGTGAGCTGGATGATGCGCGAGGTCATCGGCATGTAGATGTCGGTGTCTTCCGGCAGCGGGATGTCCAGGCTCAGGGTGCTGGCCTTGGCCAGCGGCGAGCCGGCGGCGGTGAGGCCGAGTACCGAGGCGCCGTTTTCCCGCGCCAGGCGTGCCACCTCCACCAGCTCGCGGGTGCGCCCGGTGTAGGAAATGATCACGAACAGGTCGCCGGTATGGGCCACCGAGGCGATCATGCGCTGCATCAGCACGTCGGAGTGCGCCGACACCGCCAGGTTGAAACGGAAGAACTTGTGTTGTGCGTCCAGTGCCACCGAAGCCGAGGCGCCGAGGCCGAAGAAGTGGATCTGCCGCGCCTGGATCAGCAGGTCGACGGCGCGGCTGACGTGCTGCGGATCGAGGCTCTGGCAGGCGGCGTCCAGCGAGGCGATGGTGCTGCCGAAGATCTTGCGCGTGTAGGCCTCGGGGCCGTCGTCGGCGGAAACCGCGCGGCTGACGTAGGCGGCGCCGCTGGCCAGGCTCTGCGCCAGTTGCATCTTCAGCTCGGGGTAGCCGTTGGCGCCGAACGAGCGGCAGAAGCGGTTGACCGTCGGCTCGCTGACCGCGGCGGCCTGGGCCAGCGCGGCGATGCTGAAGCGGGTGGCCTGCTGCGGGTCATGCAGGATCACCTCGGCCACCTTGCGCTCGGCCTTGTTCAGGTCGTCCAGGCGGCTCTGGATCTGTTCCAGCAGATTGCGCACGCGGTCCATAAGGGCTCCTAACAGACAGATGATCAGGCTTGGCGCCGTCGGCGGGCAGTGGCGACAGCCGGCCTATCCTACTGATGACGCCCGGCGGCCACCACTGATTATCAGGAAAATGAAGAAATGTTGTTTTTATTACAACATTTTCTCTTGATAAGCCGACTGCTACAGGGTATTTCTAGTGCATCTTGATAAAAGAACAAACATCATGGCCGCGATAAAGCTCGAATCCTGTACCTTTGCCCTGTTCGGCGCCCTTGGCGACCTGGCTCTGCGCAAGCTTTTTCCTGCGCTTTACCAGCTCGATCGCGCCGGTTTGCTGCACGACGACACCCGCATCCTCGCGCTGGCCCGTGAAGCCGGCGAGCCCCAACGCCATCTTGCCGCCATCGACCAGGCCCTGCGCCTGCACGTGCCGGCCAAGGAGCTGGAAGAGGGCGCCCTGGCGCGCTTCCAGGCGCGTCTGCATTACCTGACCATGGATTTTCTGCAGGCCGACAACTACCTGGCCCTGGCCGAACTGGCCGGCCACGATCAGCTGATCGCCTATTTCGCCACCCCGGCCTCGGTGTACGGCGGCATCTGCGCCAACCTGGCCGCGGTGGGACTGGCCGAGCGCTGCCGGGTGGTGCTGGAAAAACCCATCGGCCACGACCTGGCCTCTTCGCGTGCGGTGAACGACGCGGTGGCGCAGGTGTTCGCGGAGAACCGCGTCTATCGCATCGACCATTACCTGGGCAAGGAGACGGTGCAGAATCTGATTGCCCTGCGCTTCGCCAACAGCCTGTTCGAAACCCAGTGGAACCAGAACCACATCTCCCACGTGGAAATCACCGTGGCCGAGAAGGTCGGCATCGAGGGGCGCTGGGGCTATTTCGACCAGGCCGGCCAACTGCGCGACATGATCCAGAACCACCTGCTGCAGCTGCTCTGCCTGATCGCCATGGACCCGCCCAGCGACCTGTCCGCCGACAGCATCCGCGACGAGAAGGTCAAGGTGCTCAAGGCCCTGGAGCCGATCAGCGCCGAACAGCTCGGCCAGCGTGTGGTGCGCGGCCAGTACGTGGCCGGCAGCAGCGACGGTCGGCCGGTGCCGGGCTATCTGGAGGAAGAGAATTCCAACACCCAGAGCGACACCGAAACCTTCGTCGCCCTGCGTGCCGACATCCGCAACTGGCGCTGGGCCGGCGTGCCCTTCTATCTGCGCACCGGCAAGCGCATGCCGCAGAAGCTGTCGCAGATCGTCATCCACTTCAAGGCGCCGCCGCACTACATCTTCGCCCCTGAGCAGCGCCAGCTGATCGGCAACAAGCTGATCATCCGCCTGCAGCCGGACGAGGGCATCGCCCTGCAGGTGCTGACCAAGGATCAGGGCCTGGACAAGGGCATGCAGCTGCGCAGCGGCCCGCTGCAGCTGAGCTTCTCCGATACCTACCGCAGCGCGCGGATTCCCGATGCCTACGAACGTCTGCTGCTGGAAGTGATGCGCGGCAACCAGAACCTGTTCGTGCGCAAGGACGAAATCGAATACGCCTGGCAGTGGTGCGACCAGCTGATCGCCGGCTGGAAGCAGCTCGGCGAGGCGCCGAAACCCTATACCGCCGGTAGCTGGGGCCCGATGGCCTCGGTGGCACTGATCACTCGTGACGGGAGGAGCTGGTATGGCGATCTCTGACCTTGAACTGCCCACGGGTGTGGTTGCCCGTAGCGATGCCAGCGCAGAGGCGCATGCCGATGCCCTGGCCCTGCGCGTGGCCGACGCCCTGCGCCAGGCCATCGACAATCGTGGCAGCGCCACCCTGGTGGTGTCCGGCGGACGCAGCCCGGTGGCCTTCTTCGACGCCCTGGCGCAGCAGCCGCTGGACTGGCGCCAGGTGCTGGTGAGCCTGGCCGACGAGCGCTGGGTGCCGGTCAATCATGCCAGCAGCAACGAGGCGCTGGTGCGTCGTCATCTGCTGCGTGGCGCGGCCTCCGAGGCGAAGTTCCTCGGCCTGTACCGGGTCGCCGGCAGCCTGGAGCAGGCGGCGGAGCTGGCCGATGCGGCCTTTGCCGAACTGCCGCCGATCGACGTGCTGGTGCTCGGCATGGGCGACGACGGCCACACCGCCTCGCTGTTTCCGGACAGTCCCAATCTCGACCAGGCGCTGCGCGCCGACTGCCCGCGCCGGGTAT
>NZ_JAODYT010000108.1:0-9779 GCF_029834875.1 Pseudomonas sp. GD04158
CAGCGCTTCGTCATGGGTGGCGATGAGGATGCAGGCGCCCTGCTCCTGCGCGCGCTCCACCAGTAGCTGCATGACCCGCTCGGCATTGAGCGGGTCGAGCGATGCGGTGGGTTCGTCGGCCAGCACCAGGGCCGGGCCGTGGGCCAGGGCGCGGGCGATGCTGACGCGCTGCCGCTGGCCCACCGACAGCGCGGCCGGCAGCTTGTCCAGCTGGTCGGCGATTTCCAGGCGCTCGGCCAGGCGCTGCACGGTGACGTCGTCGGGCATGCCGAGCAAGGCGCGCGACAGGCCGATATTGTCGCGCACGTCGAGAAAACCCAGCAGCCCGCCGGTCTGCAGCACGTAGCCCATCAGCCGGCTGCGCAACTCGGCCAGCTGATCCTGACGATCGTGCCGCCACAGCGCGGCGATATCGCGGGTCTGCCCGTCGCGGGTGAATTCCAGGGCGCCGCCGGGGTCGGGGCTGAGTACCAGGGCCAGCAGGTCGAGCAAGGTGCTCTTGCCGCTGCCGCTGGGCCCGACCAGTGCCAGGCGCTGCCCCGGGCGCAGGTCCAGGCGCGGCACCTGCAGGCGGTAACCCGGTCGGCTCTTGCCGATATCGCGCAGGCGCAGCATCAGGGCAGCGTCGCCAGCGGCACGCGGTACAGCGCGTCGCCCGGTTGTGCATCGCCAAAGCGCACCCAGTGGCCGATGTCGTTGTGGAAGGTTTCATACAGGCGGATCTTCGATTCCAGCTCGTCGATGTAGTCCTGCTGTTCGGCGACGCTGAGCGACAGCCACAGCTCCTGGGTCATGTTCAGCGACTTGCTGCGGTACGGCAGCCCTTCCAGGTACTCGCCGAGGATGCCGGACTCGGCCAGGTTGCGGCCCTGACTCAGGCCGCTGGGGTCGCGGCTCATGTAGGCGCTGGCGCTGGCGATTTCCTGGAAGAAGTCCTTGGGCGAGGACTGGGTACGCCGCGCCGCGTCGACGATCAGCTTGAGCGACTGCTGCAGGTCGTTGAGCTGCAACTTGGTCAGTAGCACGCAGACCTGGAAGGCCGGCAGCGAGGGGTTGGTCAGGTCGTGGTCGGCGGTCCAGGCAGTGACCAGCTGCGGTGCCTGGGTGGCCGAGCGGCGGCCGAGAAAGTCCATCTGCATGGCATAGCCGATGGCATTGCTCTTGGCCGCGATGCTGCGCGTGGACTGATGTTCGGACGGCGCCTGGACCTGGTTGTTGGCCACCTGATTGACCAGTTCGGCGAAGATCATCCCGATCTCCTTGACCGTCTGCCCGAACTTTTCCACCTCGCCGTCGGCCACCGGGATGTACAGGTCGCCGATCAGCGGGTTGGCGTCGGCGGTCAGGCTGCGGTACTGCTGTTCGGCGAAACCGTGGTTGTCGCGGCCGATGGGCGTACGCAGGTGCAGCGCGTAGATCTTGATCTGCTTGCGCAGCGCCGCCTCGCGCACCTCGGCCTCGTTCATCTGCGTGCGGCTCAGCGGGTCGTTCTTGCGCAGCGCCCCGGCATCGGTGACCAGCAGGATCAGCCGGCCGCTGTAGGGCGTCCAGTCCATGCCTTCCACGGCCTCCATCACGCCGGCGAAGGCATCCTCGTTGAAAGCGTGGCTGGAGACGCTGGTGGCCTTGACCTGGCGCGCCAGGTCGACGAAACGCTGCGGGTCGCTGCCCTCTTCCAGGGTCACCAGGGTGCGGGTGACGTACTCCAGCCCCGGCGTCTTGTCGACGTTGCTGCGAAAGCCCACCAGACCGAAGCTGACGTTGTCCAGATCACCGCGGCTGGCGATCTGCTTGTGCAGCTCGTCCACCACTCGCACCACGCGGTCGATGTAGGGCTGCATGGACACCGAGGTATCGACCACCAGCACGATGCCGGTGCGGAACTTGTCGTGCTGGTAGCGCTGGCTGCCGTCGCCGATCACCTTTTCGGCGTCGCCCGGGTCGATGGAGGCCACGTTGAGCAGTTGCACCGGCGCGCCGCCGGCGTCGTAGCTTTCGGCCGAATCGAAGATCGGCAGCAGGTAGAACTGCTCCTGCGGGATGGCGTTGGCGGCCGGCTCCAGCGCAATCACCTCCGGCGGCGCCGTCTCGTAGCGGGCCTGGTGCAGCGCCGTGCGGGCCGTGGCCGGGTCGGCCAGGTACTGCTCCAGGGTGCTGCGGCTGTCGAGGAACATCACCGGCGAGCGCCCGGAGCGCTCGGTGAACTTGAGCACCAGGCTCTGTTTCCAGTCGCTGGCCTGATCCGCCGCCAGCCAGCCGTCGCGCGTGCCATCGCTGGAGGCGCCCACCTGCAGCCAGGTGCGCCCGGCCTGCTCTTCACGGCGGTAGACATACAGCACCGAAAAGGCCGGCAGCTCGCGCCCCTGTGCGGCCTGACCGGGTTCGCTGGCCAGACGTGCATCGGGCTTGCTCAGCACGCGCTGGAACAGTGTCTTCTTGCCCGGCATCAGCAGCGGGCGCTCGCCGCCGTCGGTGGCCAGGGCGCCGGGCGTGCCTTCGCTTACCACCGGCGGCTTCGCATCGTCCGCCGGTGGGTCGCTCTGCGCCTGCTCGGGTGACGGCGGTTTGGGCGAACCGCTGAACAACCAGTAGCCACCGCCGGCCAGCACCAGCAGGCCGACCAGCGCCAATGCCGCTATCGCCAGCATCGGGCTGCGCGAAGGTGCGGCTTGCACCGCAGGTTTGGCGGGCGGGACGCGGGTGGGATGCTCCTCGGTTGAACGCGGTGCCTCGCTCTGCGCCGATGGCATGCTTACCGAAACCGCCTGCAGGCCGCCGAGGTCGGTCGGCATGGAGCGCTGCGCCGGCGCGTCCGGCAGGCCCAGCGGGCGGAACTGGGTGGCTTCGCTGTCGCCGCCGGTTGCTGCGGGGGGCGGGCTGGCGGCCAGTTCGTCCAGCGCCTTGATCAGCGCCGCGGCATCGGGGAAACGATCGGCCGGATCCTTGGCCAGCAGGCGGCTGAGGATGGGCTGGTAGCGCCCCTGGGCAATCGGCAGCTCGGGCAGTGGCTGGGTGAGGTGGGCCAGCGCGGTGGACAGCGAATCGGCGCCGACGTAGGGCAGCTGACCGGTGAGAATCTCGTAGAGCACCACGCCCAGGGCATAGAGGTCGGTACGCCCGTCGACCTGTTGGCCGCGCGCCTGCTCCGGGCTCATGTAACTGGGGGTGCCGACGGCGAAGCCGGCCTGGGTGAACTGGGTACGGTCTTCCAGCGACTTGGCGATGCCGAAGTCCGACAGCACCGCGGTGCCGTCGGCGCGGAACAGGATGTTGGCCGGTTTGACGTCGCGGTGCACCAGGCCCTGGGCATGGGCATAGCCGAGCGCCGAGGCGATCTGGCGCAGGTACTGGATACCCTGCTCCGCGCTCAGCCCGGCGGCGATGCGCTCCTTCAGCGTGCCGTTGGGCAGGTACTCCATGGCCATGTAGTAATGGCTGCCGACATTGCCGATGTCGTGGATGGTCACGGTATTGGGATGGGACAGCCGCGCCAGGGTCTTGCCCTCGCGCAGGAAGCGCTCGCAGAAGCTGGGATCGGCAGCCAGCGCCGCGGCCATCACCTTGAGCGCCACCTTGCGCTCCAGCGAGCGCTGGGTGGCCAGGTAGACCACGGCCATGGCGCCGTCGCCCAGCTCGCGCTCGATCTCGTACCCCGGTATTTCGATATCCATGGGTTACTGCGTCCTTCAATAGGCTTTGACGACTATGGCGGTGATGTTGTCCGGCGCCCCGCGGGTCAGGCCCAGATGCACCAGGCTGCGCACCATCTCGTAGGGCGCGACGTGGCCGAGCACGTCCTGCAGTTCGTGCTCCTCGACGGTACGGGTGAGGCCGTCGCTGCACAGCAGGAAGCAGTCGCCGGGCAGCACCTGCAGCTGCACCTCGGCCAGCTCCAGGCGCTCCTGGGCGCCGACCGCGCGGGTGACGATATTGCCCATGGGGTGCTCGCGCGCCTCGGCTTCACTGAGCACGCTGCTGTCGATCAGCTCCTGCACGTAGCTGTGATCGTGACTGATGGCCTGCAGCACGCCGTCGCGCAGGCGGTACAGGCGGCTGTCGCCGGCCCACAGACAGACGGCCTGCTCGCCGCGCGCCACCAGCAGCACCAGGGTGCTGCCCATCATGCTCACGCCACGGCGCTGCGCCTCTTCGCGCACCGTACGATTGACCTCGTCGACGCAGTCGCGCAATGCCTGCACGTAGTCATCGAGCTGCTGCGTGGGCATCACCCGGCGCAGGCTGTCGACGATCAGGCTGCTGACGAAATCCCCTGCGGCATGCCCGCCCATGCCGTCGGCCACCGCCCACAGGCCGATCTCCTGGGCGTCCAGGCAGGCGTCCTCGTTGACCTGGCGGACCATGCCGACATGGCTGTGGCTGGCGGACTGGTACTGCTCCACTGCGGCTGCGTTCATCATCGGCTCTCGCTCTGCAACTGCGCGGCCAGGCTGGGAGCCGGCGATACATCCGCTCCCAGCAACAGGCCACTGAACGCCTGCGCTGCCGGCATCCCGGCGCAGCACAGCAGGCCGGCGGCGACATGCTCCGAGCCGCGCCCCCACCACAGACTGGCGCCTTCACAGGTGAGCTGAGCCAGCACGGCCAGGCGCTCGGCCGGGCTGGCGACACCGAAATGCATCTGCCGAAAGCCTGGCGTGCGCGGCCTGCGCCGGCTGCAAGGCGGATCGCCAAGGGCGGCCACCGCGGCCTCGAAGGCCTCGCATTCGCTGCCTTCCTCCAGCGTCGACAGCAACAACGCCTCAGCCTGCTCGTACCAGGCGTCCGGGCCGCCGAGCAGCGAGCCCAGGTCGGCATCGGCGTCCAGCAGGCAGGCGATGGTCAGCGGGAAGTAACGGCCGACCCGGTCGACGCTGGGCATCATCACCCCGGTGACCGCTTCGCTGCTCACCAGGCCCGGCGCCAGGGCGAAGCGCCACAGCGGGCTGACCAGATAGGCATCGAGCCAGGCCGGGCCAAGCTCCTGCTGGCTGGTGGCGATGCCCGTGGCCAGCCAGGCATCCCAGGATTCGATGAAGGCGCTGGGCAGGCCGCGATGGATGAAGTCGCCGCGGCTCGCCAGCTTGCCGTAGAAGCCCACCGTCATAACCGCTCCGGCAAGCTGAAGCCGCTCAGCACACGGCCACGGAAGGGATTGAAGGCGCTGCTGGCGCGCAGTTCGCAGGCCACGCTGGCGTTGTCCACGCGCAGGCGCAGGGTGAAGCGGTCCGGCGAGGCGCCGGGGGTCAGGTCGGATTGCTCGAGCAGACGGAACCAGGCCCAGGGGCCGTCCAGGGTCAGGCCGGAACGCCCGGCGCTGGTCGGCGGGGTGATCGACAGGCGCACCACCCCCAGGCTGTTGGGGCTCGGCCACTGCATCGCCACCGGCCGGCTGGGACCGTGGTCGTAGGTCATCTGCTGGCCGTCCAGATCGAGGATGAACTGGCTGATCGCCGCGTCCATCGCCACCGGTTTGAGCTCGAAGCGCACCGTGGGCTGGGTGCCGCCGGAGCGGAAGAAGGCATCGCGGATCGCCGCCGCGCGCTGGAAGGTCTGCAGCACGCCGCTGCCTATCCCCAAGCGCTCGGCCGCCCCCGGCTGCCAGCGCCAGGTGGTTGCCGAGGTGTCGACGTAGGGCTGCAGGTACTTGCGGAAGTAGTTGTCCATCACCCCGCCGACGCCGAAGAAGTTGCCGAAGTCCTCCAGCGTGGCGTCACGCGTGCTGCCACTGTCCAGCGGATAGCGGCCGGCCAGCGACTGGCGGTAGACGTTGACCACCTCGGCCACCCAGGCGGCGTTGAGCTGGCTGCGGATGCCGCCCATCATGCTGTTGGTGGTGGCGCTAACCACCGAGTTGACCAGGTTCTGCACCAGCGGCGGCTGGCGTTCGCCGGCCAGCTTGACCCGCTGCGCCGAGGCCACGGCCTGATTCTTCGCCTCGCCGAGCAAGGCGTCGCCACTGGCGCCGCTCATGGCGCTGAGCTGCACGTAGAGTTCGTTGAACTGGGCCAGCAGGTCGTCGATGGGCGCACTGTTGCTACCCTCGGGCTTGCGCACCAGGCTGTTCAGCTCGTTGAAGCGGGCGGTGATCGGGTCCACCTGTGGCGCGGCCTGCGGCTGGTTCTGCCCCCCCTGGCCGACCAGCGAGCCGAGTTGCTGCTTGAGCTTGTCCACCGTGCCGTCGGCGGCCTTGAGCTTGTCGGCGAGCAGGCGGTCTTCCTGCTGCAGGTCGGTTTCCCGCGCCACCGCCTCGAGCAGCTGCTTGAGCGGCGAATTGGGCCCGGAGAGCACGCGCATCACGTCGGCCGCCTGGGCCACGCTGGTGATGGCGACGAAATCGATATCGCCGAGCAGGCTTTCCCACTGGCCGAGAAAGTCCTGGAAGTACAGGTTGCGTACCTCCAGGGCCAGGCTGGCGGCGTCCTGGTTGTCCGCCAGCGGTCGGCCCAGCACCCACTGCTCCTCGGCCAGCGCGCCGGACTGGCTGAGGCTGGCGACCATGAATACCTGGCGATAGCCGCGGTAGGTGTAGAAGCCGCTCAGTGGATCGTTCAGCGGCTTGCCGCTCTTGCGGGTGAACACCAGGGCGGCGTCGCGCCCGGCCGCTTCGCTGATGCGAAAGTCCGGCAGACCGTCAGGCAGCTTCTGTCGCTTGACCCGGTTGTACACGCGCTGCGCCACCGACATCTGCTGCAGCTGACGACGCAGGTCCTCGATCAGGTTCTCGTCCAGCCGCGCCGGTGGCGGCTTGCGCGCGAACAGCGCATCGAGGTGCTCGCCGAGGGCCAGGCGCTGATCCGGCGCCAGATCGCGCGGCAGGCTCTGGTCCCAGTCCAGGTTGATCCAGGCCTTGATGAAGTCCGCATCGTACTGGTCGGCGCTGGCCAGCATCAGATAGGCCTTGAGCCCCTCGTAGAGGAAGTCGGAATTGCCGCCGCTGCGCAGCTGTTCCTCGATGCGGGTCAGCAGCCGCGGCGCCATCACTGCGATCAGTAGCTTGCGATAGACGCTGCCGGCTTCGGCGCCGAGCATGTCGCCCTGGTACAGGCCGAAGCCGGCGGCCCAGGACGGCGGGTTGTCCGCCACGTGGCGAATGGCGTTGAGCAGCGGCAGCACCGCCAGCACCTCGCGCTGCGCCGGGCTCAGGGCCTCCAGCTGACCCTTGAGCGGCGCCACCCGCGCGTCGACCTCGGCGATATAGGCTTGGTTGGCGTTGTAGCTGACCAGCCAGACGCTGGCGACCGCGACGAACAGCAGCACCGAAGCGGCCAGGGCGCCGCGGGTGATCCACTTGCGCCGGCGTTCCACCTTGGGGTTGGCGCCGACCAGGCCGCGCTCGCCGAAGGCCACCTCGCGAAACAGCCGCTCGATGAAGTAGCTGCGCCCGGTGCCGGTCTGCCGCGCCAGGTGCTGGCGATCGAGGTTCATGCTCTGCGCCATGGCACCGATCAGGCGGTCGATAGGGCTGCCTTCCTGAGTGCCACTGGTGAAATAGACGCCGCGCAGCAGCACCCGCTCCTCGTAGGGATTGGGTTTGAACACGCCGTCGAGAAAGCTGGCGAGGTTGTCGCGCAGCGCGGCGAATTGCTGCGGGAAGCCGTAGATCAGGTCACGCCGGTTGGGGTCGCGCTCCTGCTGCAGACGCTCCACCAGGCGTTGGGTCAGGCGCTCCTCGAGCGCGGCGAACTCCTGCTTGAAGCCAGCCAGCGGCCCTTCTCCGCTCTTGCCGTCGTCCAGGGGGAAGGTGGTACCCCAGACCTGGCCGCGCTCCTCCTTGCTGAGGTCGTCGAAGAACTCCATGAAGCCGGGCACCAGGTCGAACTTGGTCAGCATCACGTAGATCGGGAAACGCACGCCGAGCTGGGCGTAGAGCTCCTGCACCCGAGCACGGATGGAACGGGCATGGGCGGCGCGCTCGCTCTCGCTGCCCAGCAGCAGATCGGACAGGCTGATGGCGATGAACGCGCCGTCGATGGGGCGGCGCTTGCGCTGGTTCTTGAGCAGGTCGAGAAAGCCCAGCCAGGCGGCCTTATCCACCTCGGCGTGGCTGTCCTGGGTGGTGTAGCGGCCGGCGGTATCCAGCAGCACGGCCTCGTCGGTGAACCACCAGTCGCAGTTGCGCGTGCCGCCGACGCCACGGATGGCGCCGCCGCCCATATGCTCGGCCAGGGGGAAGTTGAGCCCGGAGTTGACCAGCGCGGTGGTCTTGCCCGAACCGGGCGGACCGATGATCACGTACCAGGGCAGCTCGTAGAGGTTGCGCCGCTCCTGGCCGCCGAGCTTGGCCTTCTTCAGCAGTTGCAGGGCTTCGTCCATGCGCTGCTTGAGGGTCGCCAGCTCCTCGGCGGTGGCCACGCTGGCGGCATCCGGCGCCACCGCCACCAGCCCCTGCATGACCTTGGCGGCGTTGCGCCGCGCCTGGATCAGGCGCAGGACGCGAAAGCCGATCCAGGTCAGGAACAGCAGCGCGATCAGAATCCAGCGCACCGTCGCCGAGGCCAGCGGCTCGAAGCCGCCGATGGCGATCAGCGGGCCGACGAACCAGATCACCAGGCTCAGCGCGGTCAGACCGAGAATAGGCACCAGCCAGCGCACACAGAAATTGAAGAAGGCCTTCACAGGTTGCCCTCCGCGAATACGGTGATCTCCACCCGGCGGTTGCGTGCGCGGCCGGCGGCGCTCTCGTTGGAGGCCACCGGTTCGGTGTCGCTGCGCCCTTCGGCGGTGAAGCGTTCCGGCTGGCCGCTGCGCGCGGCCAGGACGTCCATGACCTGCTGCGCGCGGTCCTGCGACAGCTTCCAGTTGGAGGGATAACGCAAGGTGGCGATGGGCCGGTCGTCACTGTGACCGGTGACCAGCACGTTGCCCTTGACCTGGCGGATGGCCTCGGCAATGCGCAGCAGCAGCGGCTGCAGGTTGTCGGAGATGCTGGCGCTGCCGGAAGCGAACAGCTCATCGCCACGGATGGTCACTACCGAACGGTCCACCGCATCCTCCACGGCGACGCGCTGGGCGCGGATGTCGTCTTCGAGAAAACGTGCCAGACGCGGGCGTTCGATCAGCTTGGGCTGTACCGGCGGCCGGTCGATGGTCTGCACCGGGATCTCGCCCAACGCGTGGATATTGCGGAACACCGGTTCGGCGTCGCTGGCCAGCTTCAGGCGCAGGCCGAACAGCAGAAGCAGCAGCAGCGCCAGGCATACGGCGATGCCGACCCAGGGCGGGACGAACTGCGACAGGCGATCGCGCACCGCGCTGACGCCCCGCCAGCGCGGCGACAGACCGCGTTCGTACTCGCCACGGACGCTGCGGATGGTCGCCGCGGTACGTTCGCGCAGGGCTTCGAGCTGGCTGCGGCCGTCGTTCATCACCCGGTAGCGCCCCTCGAAACCCAGGCACATGCACAGGTACAGCAGCTCGAGAATGTTCAGCTTCTGCCGGGCGTTCTGCAGGCAGTGCTCGAGCAGCTGGAACACCTTCTCACCGCCCCAGGCCTCGTTGTGCAGGGTAATCAGCAGGCTCTGCTTGCCCCAGTCGCTGCCACTGCCCCAGGGCGTGCTGAGCACCGCCTCGTCCAGCGCGGTGCACAGCACATAGCGGCTGAGCATGACCTCGTCCTGCGGCACGCCGGCGCCCTTGGCCTGTTCCTCGAACTGGCGCAGATAGGCCAGCAATTGCGCGCGCAGGCTGGCCGGCATCGGATGGGAAATGGTGTTGCGCAAACGCGTCAGCAGCGCCAGCAGCGGCGCCGCTGCGCGCTCCAGCGGGTTGAGGCCCTGGGC
>NZ_JAODYT010000109.1:0-9613 GCF_029834875.1 Pseudomonas sp. GD04158
CACGTGGCTGGCGCGTGACCCTGCTGGATCGCCATGACGACGTCGCCCGCGAAGCGTCGGGCAACCCCCAGGGCGTGCTCTACCTGAAGCTGTCGGCCCATGGTACGGCGCTGTCGCGGCTGATCGTCGCCGGCTTCGGCCATACCCGCCGCCTGCTCGAACGCCTACAGCGCGGCAGCGACTGGGATGCCTGCGGCGTGCTGCAACTGGCCTTCGATGCCAAGGAAGCCGAGCGCCAGAACAAGCTGGCCGCGGCCTTCCCCAGCGACCTGCTGCACGCATTGCCCCAGACCGAAGCCGAGGCGCGCGCCGGCATCGGTCTGCCAGCCGGCGGCCTGTTCTACCCGGATGCCGGCTGGGTGCACCCGCCAGCCCTGTGCCGGCAACTGGTGCAGCACCCGCTGATCGAATTGCGCCCCTATCAGGAGGCGCTGAGCCTCAGTCGTCAGCAAGAGCGCTGGTGCGTCGAAGGACAGAACGGCGTGCTGGCCGAAGCGCCGGTGCTGATCCTGGCCTGCGCCGCGGAGATCGGCCGCCTGCTGCCGGAGGCGAATCTGCCGCTCAAGCGCATTCGCGGGCAGATCAGCCGCCTGCCGGCCAATGAATCCAGCAGTGCGCTGCGCACCGTGGTCTGCGCCGAAGGCTACGTCGCCCCCGCGCGCGACGACGAACACACCCTGGGCGCCAGCTTCGATTTCCACAGCGACGATCTGACGCCCAGCGTGGCCGAGCACGCCGGCAACCTCGAGCTGCTACGGGAGATTTCTCAGGACCTGGCCGAGCGCCTGGATACACAGACGCTCGATCCGGCGACGCTGCAAGGCCGCGCCGCGTTTCGCTGCACCAGCCCGGACTACCTGCCGCTGGTAGGCCCTCTGGCCGCTGGCCAAGCCTTCAACCAGGCCTACGCCGTGCTGGCCAAGGACGCCCGCCAAGTGCCGGAAACGCCCTGCCCCTGGCTGGATGGCCTGTATATCAACAGCGGCCATGGCTCACGCGGGCTGATCACCGCGCCGCTGGCGGGCGAGCTGATCGCCGCCTGGCTGGAGGACGAACCGCTGCCGCTGCCGCGTGAGGTGGCCGAAGCCTGCCACCCCAATCGTTTCATGCTGCGCCAGCTGATTCGCGGCACCGGCTCGCCCACTTGAGGCTGGGCGAGCCGGCCCGGGTCAGAAGCTCAGGCTGGTCTGCACGTACAAGGTGCGCGGTTGGCCCAGGTACTTGCCGCGGTTGGTATCGGTGGAACGCGTGTAGTACTGGCGATCGAGCAGGTTCTTGACCCCGGCGGCCAGCGTCAGGCCGTTGCCGAAATCGTACTGGCCGCGAGCGTTCCAGCTGGCATAGCCCGGGATCTCGCCAAGCGCGCCGTCGGCACTTTCCTCGCGGGTGTTGGCCGAGTCGGCGAACTGGCGGGTCTGCGCGTAGCCGTCCAGGTTCCACACCCAGGGGCCGCTGGCATAACGCAAGCCCAGCGTGGCGACCTGGCGCGAGTAGAACGGCACGTCGTTGCCCTGGTTGGGCCCGTCTTCCTCCCGCGTGGCCTTGGTCAGCACCAGCGAGGCGTAGGCGGAAAGCCCGGCCAGACGCGGATCCAGCGCGGCGAAGTCGACACCACCGGCCAGCTCGACACCGCGGTGGCGGGTCTCGCCGGCATTGCGCCAGACCGCATCGACCAGTTCCAGCTGATCGTCGAAGTCGATCCGGAACAGCGTCAGTTCACCATTCAACAGGCCATCGTCGTAGCGCGTACCCAGCTCATAGGTGTAGGCCTTCTCGCCCTGCAGGTCGCTGTCCTGCGACAGCTGGAAGTACTGGATGCTGCCGAACGAGGTGTTGGCGTTGGCGAACAGCTTCCAGGCATCGGACAGGTGGTACATCAGGTTCAGCGATGGCAGCGGCTCGCTGTAGCGCTGCTCCTGATCGACGCCGCTGAGGCGGTTGCGCGAGGTCACCCGCACCTGTTCGTAACGCACGCCGGGGGTCAGGGTCCAGCGGCCGATGTCGATGCGATCGTCGATGTACAGGGCGTGCGCTTCGGTACTGGCGCTGGTCGAAGTGGCCAGGCGGCGCGGTACGCTGTAAGGGTTGCCGCCGGTGCCGAAGTTGACGCGGTCGTAACGCTTCTCGGAGGAATCCTCTTCGGTGTAGCGATAGCCGATGCCCACTTCGTGGCTGCTGTCACCGACGAACAGCACCTGCGAATAGCGCGGCTCGATGCCGAACACCTCGTAATGACGGGGAAACTCACGCAGCCAGGTCAGGCGATCGGCGCCATTGTTGGCCAGCACCGCGCCCCGGTAGCTGGTGTTGTAGAAGCTGGTGATCTCGAAACTGCTCAACGCATCCGGGCTGCGCTTGTACTTGAGCACCGCCTGCTTGCGATCCCCTTCGAAATTGTCATACGGACGGTTGCTGGCGTAGGGGTCCTGCTCGAATTCGGCGGCGGTGAGGCCACCCGGCATATCGGCGTCGGCGCGGTAGTACTGCAGGCTGCCGGACAGCTCGTCGATCTCGCTCAGGGCATAACGGTACTTGAGCATCACGTCGTCGATGCGCGTGCCGCTCTGCTCGCGGAAGGTATCGCCGCGCACGCCCGAATACAGCAGGGCCATGCCCAGACCGTTGTCGGCGGTGCCGCCGAGGAAGGCACTGCTGCGGTTGAGGAAACCGCCCTGCGCCGGCGCCGATTCGCTCTGGAAGCTGACCTCGCGCGCCATCTCCTCGGGAATCCCGCGGGTAACGAAGTTGATGATGCCGCCGACGTTCTGCGGGCCATAACGCACCGCACCACCGCCACGCACCACGTCGATGGACTCGATGTTGCCCAGGCTGGTGGGGGCCAGCGACAGCTGCGGCTGACCATAGGGCGCCACCGCCAGGGGCACGCCGTCCTGCAGGATGGTGGCGCGCGGCGACAGTCGCGAAGTCAGACCGCGCGTGCCGACATTGAGGGAGATGTCACTGCCGCCGGTGCCGTTGCTGTCCTGCACCTGCAGACCGGGAACCCGACGCAAGACTTCGCGCACGCTGCTCGCGCCGCTTTCCTGAATCTGCTGGCGGCGCAGCACGCTGCGCGCACCGGCATGGTTGAGTACGTCCTGCTCGCTCGCCTCACCCAGCCAGTCGCCCACCACCTCGGTGCCTTCCAGCTCTACACGCTCGGCCAGGGCGGGTAGATGGGTAAAGGCCAGGGCTACGCCCAGCGCCAGGTAACTGCGTCTGACGACAAACATTGTGAATCGCTCCCCCAGTGAACGGCCGTAGCCCAAAAAAGGAGCGAACTCTAGAACGTTGTAAATAAAATTTAAATAACAACGATTATCAGATGTTAAAAAAATCCATTATGGACACCGACATCCACCCTCACTTCGGAATGGCCAGCGCAGCGGGCACCGGCAAGACGCGCGGCTTGCGAAACACCAGCACATTGCCCGCCATCACCAGGGCCAGACCGAGCAGCGCGGGAGCCGTCCACTGATAGCCCTCGGCGAACACCGAGATGTTCAGCGCCACCACCGGGAACAGCACCGTGCAGTAGGCGGCGCGCTCCGGCCCCATGCGCCCGACCAGGGTCAGGTAGGCGGTAAACCCTATGACCGAACCGGGAATCGCCAGGTACAGCAGCGAGCCGACGTAGCGCGCGTTCCACTCGAAGGCGAACGGCGTGCCGCTGACCAGGCAGATGCCCACCAGCATCAGCGCGCCATAGAGCATGCCCCAGGCGTTGGTGGTCAGCGGCTTGAGCCCGGCCTTCTGCTGCAGGCTGGAGAGCATGTTGCCGGCGGAGAAGCACAGCGTGCCGCACAGCGCCAGGCCGATGCCCAGCAGGCTTTCGCGGCTGGCCTCGTGCCCGGCCAGTTCCGGCCAGAACAGCAGCCCCAGGCCGGCCAGCCCCAGGCCGCCGCCGAGCAGCACGTTGGCGGCGATGCGCTGCTTGAAGAACAGCCGCGCATTGATCGCGTTCCACAAGGTGGCGGTGGAGAAGATCACCGCGATCAGGCCGCTGGGGATCCACTGGCTGGCGGTGTAGAAGCACAGGAAGTTGAGGCAGAACAGACACAGGCCCTGCACCAGGCAGATGCCCTGGCCGCGACGATCCAGCGGCTGCAGGCGCCCGCTGAACCAGAGCATGGCGAACAGCACCGCCGAGGCCAATGCGAAGCGATAGGCGATGGAGGCGGCCACGGCCACCTCGCCCATCTGCAATTTGATGGCGATCCAGGTGGTGCCCCAGATCAGCACGGTAAGCAGGTATAGCGACAGGTTCATCGAAGGTTCTCCAAGACTGCCCCCAGTCTGGAACCGCCGCGCGGGCGCCGCTTGCACAAAGTTGCGCATTTCTCCATGCGCCATCACTGCCTGCCATCGCCTCGCAGGCTTTATCATGCGGGTTTTGTCAGCCAGGCCACTCTCACCGCATGCTTTCTGCCGTCGCGCGCTACAAACAACTGCTATCCGGCGCCCTCGCCCGCTATTTCCCCCGCACCACCGCCTACCTGCGCGCCGAGCGCGAAGCCGCGCAGCCACGCAAAACCGCGCGCAAGCAGAGCAAGAAGAAGGCCAGCGGCAGCAGGAAGACCGGCAGCCGCAAGGATGCCGGCGGCAAACCCGGCCCCGCCGGCATCTACCCCGCAACCCGGCTGAAGGTCGAAGACGCCCAGGTGCAGGCCATGCGCGAGCGCGTGGCCCAGGCGGTGAGCGCCGGACTGATCGGTGCGCCGTCGGACGAGCAGTGGGCAATGATTCTCTGCCGCGCCCCGCTGGCGCGCATCTTCGCCGGCGCCGGCTCGGGCAAATCGAGCACCCTGGTGCTGCGCGTGGTGTTCCTGCTCTGCCACCTGGAAGTCGACCCCAAGCGCCTGACGGTGATCTCCTTCACCAACGCCTCCTGCGCCGAGTTGCGCGAGCGCCTGCAGCGCCTGCTGGGCTTCTGGCACTACCCGCACGATGCGCACCAGTGCGTGCGCACCTTTCACGCCGCCATGGCCACGCTGGCCAAGGAGTGCCTGGGCAACCCGCGCTGGTTCGAGCAACTGGACGACCCCGCAGAAGAACCGGACAACCCGCTCACCGGCGCTCGCCTGCGCCCGGCGCAGCAGCGCCTGCTCAGGCAGGCCTACCAGAACGCCTACGCCGAGGACGCGCGCTTTCGCGTCCTGACCCATCGCCTGCTCAAACTGCCGGCTCCCGAGGAGCCGCCAAAGGGCAAGGCCAAGGCGCCGCTGGATGCCTGCAAGCTGCTCGGCGAATTCGCCGCCCTGCCCCTGTTCGAGCTGCTGCATGGGCAGATCGATTTTGCCGAAAGCCTCGGCATTCGCCTCGACCGTCTGGACCTGAAGACGCTGGCCTGCGGCCCCCGCGAGCGCGATTTCATCGAGACCATGCAGCGCTTCCACCAGCACTTCACCGCCCTGCTGCACAGCCAGGGGCTGATCAGCTTCAACGGCGCCTTCGCGCAATTGAGCGAGCGCCTGCAAGGCGCCGGCGACAAACCCGGCCCGGCCCTGCTCGCCCTGAGCCACCTGCTGATCGACGAATTCCAGGACATCTCGCCGCAGATAGTGCTGTGGCTGCAGGCCGTGCACCGTCGCCTGCACGCTGCGGGCGAGCGCGTCAGCCTGATGGCCATCGGCGACGACTGGCAATCGATCTACGGCTGGCGTGGCAGCTCGCCGGAGCTGTTCATCGACTTCGACCGGCACTTCCCCAGCCGCGGACGCGGCAAGAGCACCACCCTGCTGCTGAACACCAACTACCGCAGCATCGAACCGGTGATCCGCGATGGCGAGAAGGTGCTGGCCGAGGTCCATAACAAGCAGGCCAAGACCTGCGTCGCGGCCCGGGCGATGCAGCCGGGCGATCACGGCGTCAGGCTGATCCAGCGCTTCGAACTGGCCAGCGGCCTGCCGCGGCTGCTCGAAGAGATTCGCGCGCAATGCGCCCATGCCGCCAGCCGCCCCGGCGCCGACCGCACCGCCGTGCTGCTGCTCAGCCGGCGCAACGAGCCGCTGCAGCAGATACGCGCGCAGCTGGACAAGGCGCTGCCGGTCAAGGCCCTGACCATCCACCGCGCCAAGGGCCTGCAGGCAGAGGTGGCGATCATCCTCGACGACTGCCTGCCGGTGGAGAAGCACCCGCTGCGCAACGCGCTCTACGCCCAGTGCGGCTTCTTCGCCGGGAGCTACGACCAGGCCATGCAGGACGAAACCCGGCGCCTGGCCTATGTGGCCATCACCCGCGGCGTGAGCCGGGTGCTGTGGTACACGCGCAAGGCCCAGGGCGCGACCCAATGCCTGGCCCGCTAGATGGCGGCGCACCGGCGACGGCACTTTTTCGCAGGCAACAAAAAACCCGCCTAAGCGGGTTTCTTCCCAACCATCCGACATCCTGTCGGTAGCCATCGTGGCCTGGTCATCTTCCTTGATCCTCAGCGCTCCGTCGCTGCAGGGGATGTGTGTAGAGTAGAGATCGATTCGCGCTGGCAACAGTGGAGGTTGCCGCCCAAGCGTGTAAGCCTTTTGCCATAGCCGCTCGAATCAGCGACCTATCATCCGCGCCAGCACATCCTCGCCACCCTGGCAGCGGTGGAACAACGCCATGGCCACGTGGCCGATCACCAGAAGCAGCAGCAACCAGCCGAGGTTGCCGTGCAGCAGGCTGGCCGGGGCGATCATCCAGTCGATCTTGGGATCACTGAAACCGGGCATGACGGTCATGCCGAAGGCGACGAACTCCCGACCGGAACCGTACTGGCGCAGCAGGGCGATAAAGGGAATCACGAACAGCAGGCCGTACAGCGTCAGGTGGCCGAGCCGCGCCAGGGTGCTGACCGACGCCGGCCGACGGTTGCGGCTGTACAGCGCCCAGCACAGGCGGATGACCACCAGCACCATCAGCAGCAGGCCGGTGGCCTTGTGCGTGCCCCAGGCGAACTTGTCCAGGGCGCTGTCTTCCAGCAGCACATGAACGATGACGGTGACGAATTGCCAAGCGAGCAATACCGCCATGCTCCAGTGCAGCGCACGGCTCACGCTGCCGTAGCGCTGCGCGCAATCATGCAGTTGCGACATCCCGGTTCTCTCCAATGTCATGAGGTGAATCGCTGAGCGGACGCACCGGCGCGTCCGAACATCCGTGGCAAAGACCCGTTGCAGACGCAATGGTGCCCTGCCCCCGGAATACCGGGAGCAGCGCAGATGTTAAAGGTTATGTCACCAAGGCATCACGGCACGCCGCTGCAAGCGCAGCAGCGGCCGGACGATCAGGCGTCGCGCAGCGCCTCGCGCCAGGCGCGATGCTGCGGCTCCTGCCAGATGCGCGCATGCAGCCGCGCCATGCCGTCAGGGTCATTGAGCAGGCGCCAGCGGGTGGCTTCGACGCGACCCTGCGGCCCGGCGGCGAGGATCTCGCCGATACGCTCGTCGCGCAGCGCCTCGGCAGCCGGCACCACCTTGGCATGGCGGGCGCGCGCCATGGCGCAGACCAGCGCGTTGTACAGCGGATCGACCACGGCGCGAAGAAAGCCCTGGTGCAACGCACGCGAACTGTTCAGACGCTCGTATTCGGCGGTATTGCTCAGCTCGCGCGGCACCTGGTGCTCCTCGGGAATAAGGAACAGCTTGCTGCGCCGCGCCGCCAGGCCGGGCGCGGTACGGCTGGTCAGCACCGACACCACCGGCGAAAGCACCAGGGATACGACGATGGGCGCCAGCCACCAGAGGAAGTCCGGGTTCAGCCAGCCGACCAGCGCCGTCCAGCCGATCCCCAGCAGCACCTGCGAGCCATGGCGGCGCCAGGCCTCGCTCCAGGGCGTGGCGTCATCCACCCGCTGCGGCGAATTCCACTGCACCGACCAGCCGAGGAAGGCGGCGGTGACGAACAGGCTGTGAAACAGCATGCGCACCGGTGCCAGCAGCACCGAGCACAAGGTCTCCAGCAGCATCGACAGCAGCACGCGCAGGCGCCCGCCATAGGCTTCCGCGCCCTGGATCCAGATCAGCAGCACACTGAGCAGCTTGGGCAGGAACAACAGGGTCATGGTCGCGGAGAACAGCGCGATGGCCTCCATCGGCTGCCAGCGCGGCCACAGCGGATAGAGCTGGTTGGGCTGCAGGAAGTACTCCGGCACCATCAGCGTATGGATCGCCAGCAGGCCGGTGGACAGCAGCAGGAACAGCAGCCACAGCGGCGCCGACAGGTAGGACATGACGCCGGTGAGGAACACCACGCGGTGCACCGCGTGCATGCCGCGCACCAGGAACAGGCGTAAGTTCATCAGGTTGCCGTGGCACCAGCGACGGTCACGCTTGAGCTCGTCGAGCAGGTTCGGCGGCAGCTCCTCGTAACTGCCCGGCAGGTCGTAGGCGATCCATACGCCCCAGCCGGCGCGGCGCATCAGCGCGGCCTCGACGAAATCGTGGGAAAGGATCGCGCCGGCGAAGGCGCCGGTACCCGGCAGCGGGGCCAGGGCGCAGTGCTCGATGAAGGGTTTGACCCGGATGATCGCGTTGTGGCCCCAGTAATGCGATTCACCGAGCTGCCAGAAGTTGAGGCCGGCGGTGAACAGCGGGCCGTAGACGCTGGTGGCGAACTGCTGCAGGCGCGCATAGAGGGTGTCCATGCCCGAGGCCTTGGGCGCGGTCTGGATGATGCCGGCGCCGGGGTTGGCTTCCATCAGCCGCACCAGACGGGTCAGGCATTCGCCGCTCATCACGCTGTCGGCGTCGAGCACCACCATGTAGCGGTAGTTGCTGCCCCAGCGCCGGCAGAAGTCGTCGATGTTGCCGCTCTTGCGCTTCACCCGCCGGCGGCGGCGGCGGTAGAAGATGTGGCCGAAGCCGTCCACCTCGCGGCACAGCTCCAGCCAGGCCTTCTGCTCGGCGACGCAGATGTCGGGGTCGTTGCTGTCGCTGAGGACGAACAGGTCGAAGTGTTCCAGCTGACCGGTTTCGCGCAGCGATTCGTAGGTGGCGCGCAGGCCGGCGAATACCCGCGGCACGTGCTCGTTGGCGATGGGCATCACCAGCGCGGTGCGGGCCTGTGGCGAGATCGGCTCGTCGCCGCAACTGCTGGCCGAGATGCTGTAGCGGTCACGCCCCTTGAGCAGCTGGAAGAAGCCCATCAGGGCGGTCCAGAAGCCCATCGACACCCAGCAGAACAGCAGGGCGAACAGCGCCAGGATGCTGGTCTGTACCACATACGGCAGGATCTGCCGCGCCGACTCGCGCAGCGGTTGCTCGAATACCAGGCCGAGGTCGACCAGCGACCAGCCCTGATAGGGCAGCACGGACTTCATGTACCAGGTGGCGACCACGGTCTGGGTCACCATTAACAGCAACAGCGCCGTACGCCGTATGGCGGCGACGTGGCGCCAGCGCGCTTCGGCGAAGTCCTCGGTTTCCCGGGTGCGCGGGCGCGGCGCCGGCTTCTTGCCCTTCAGGCGGCGCCAGCCGCGCTGCAGGATGTTGGTCTGCCAGGGCTCGGGCACCATGCGCGTGCGCTTGATCGGCGGCGCCGACTCGATGGTCGGCCGGCCCTGATGGTCCTGCACGATACGGCAGCCGTGCTCGAGCGCATCCGGCCAGCCGAGGGCCAGGCGCGCCGGCACCGAGTC